>JBNMOV010000194.1:0-8645 GCA_051275765.1 Maribacter sp.
GTGATTTTTTCTTCTAAAGAATTCAAAAAATCGTTGCATAGCCGTAGCTACGGAACTATTTTTTGTGTTTTTTAGAAGGAAAAAGAACAAGCATAATGGCTCAGGTTATTGAATTCGTTTCACTTATTAAAATTAAGGTTATTGAAAGTAAAGTTAGGCTTGTTTGTTAATATTAAATTGCTTTAGCCTATTTTTTTTTAATAATTCGTTATTTCTCAATAACTTCATCAATAACTACGAACATGTTTGAATTTTACTTGTTTGAATTTTACTTGTTTGAATTTTAGACATAACTTTTTAAGAAACCCAAATGAAATTAAAAAGATTATTAAGCCTCAAAACAAATTAAACTATAGTTTAATTTGTCTTGATATTTTACTATAAAGTTAAATCAAAGGACATAGCTTAATGGAAGCGATTACTCAAAATTTACACGGTGCATTATCCCACTATTTTGGATTTGATAGTTTTAAAGGGAATCAACAACGCATCATAAAGAGTGTCTTAGAAGGCAATGATACATTTGTTATCATGCCTACTGGAGGAGGAAAATCCCTTTGTTATCAGCTGCCAGCCCTCATGATGGATGGTACAGCTATTATTATATCACCACTTATCGCCTTGATGAAAAACCAGGTAGATGCTATAAGAGGGTATAGTGAAAGTGATGAGGTAGCACATTTTCTCAATTCATCACTCTCTCGAACTCAAGCCAAAAAGGTAAAGGAAGATATACGTTCTGGAAAAACTAAATTACTCTATATAGCTCCTGAAACATTGACGAAAGAAGAAAATTTACTTTTCTTCAAAGAAATCAATCTTTCATTGATAGCCATAGATGAAGCCCACTGTATATCAGAATGGGGGCATGATTTCAGACCAGAATATAGGCGTATCAGAGAAATGATTGATATCATAGGCCAAGATATTCCAGTTATGGCATTGACGGCTACTGCTACTCCTAAGGTAAAACAGGATATTTTGAAAAATCTAGGAATGGGTGCAGAAAATGTATTCGTTTCCTCTTTTAATCGAGATAACCTTTATTACGAAATCAGACCTAAGGGTAAGAAAGAGAATACGATCCGTCAGATGGTGCAAATCATCAAAGGTATGGAGGGTAAATCTGGTATCATTTATGTTCAAAGTAGAAAGGCTACAGAAGAAATAGCTCAGGTTCTGAATGTAAACGGCATCAAAGCGTCACCCTATCATGCAGGATTAGATGCCAAAACCAGAAGTAAATCGCAAGACGATTTTCTACTGCAAAGAGTGGATGTGATTGTAGCTACGATTGCCTTTGGAATGGGTATTGATAAACCGGATGTCCGTTTTGTCATACATTATAATATTCCTAAGAGTATCGAGAATTACTACCAAGAAACTGGTCGTGCTGGAAGAGATGGTTTAGAAGGTGTTTGTGTGGCATTTTATGCTCCTAAGGATATTCTGAAATTGGAAAAATTCCTAAGGGATAAACCACTTGCAGAACGAGAAATGGGTGCATTGCTCATGCAGGAAATCACAGCTTATACAGAAACGACTTCTTGTAGAAGGCGATTCTTGTTGCATTATTTTGGAGAACAATATAATGATGAAGACTGTGGTAAGATGTGTGATAGTTGCAGACATCCTAAGGAAAGATTTGAAGCAAAAGAAGAAATGGCACTTGCTTTGAAAGTTGTCGATACCTTGAAAACTCATTATACTTCCAAAATCCTAGTGGATTTTATGGTAGGTGATAAGAATCAAGAATTTGGAAATTTGAACCACGCTCTCATGGGCTGTGGAAAGGATAAAGACAAAACTTTCTGGAATACGATTTTCAGACATGCTCTGCTCAATGGTTTATTGGATAAGGATATTGAAAATTATGGTTTACTGAAAGTAAATAAAGTAGGAAAATCATATTTGGATAATCCTACTTCATTCCAACTTGCATTGAATCATGATTATGCTAATATCGTAGATGAACCAGTAGTATCTAACAAGTCTGCTGCATTGGATCCTATTCTTCTCAAGATGCTAATGGCATTGAGACAAAGGGAAGCTGCCAAGTTCGATTTACCTCCTTATGTTGTTTTCAAAGAGAATTCACTGATGGATATGGCGACTAGCTATCCTATTACGATGGATGAAATGGCTAACATTTCTGGTGTGAGTAAAGGGAAAGCGATGAGATATGCTCCTGCGTTCATCAATTTGATTGCGGAATATGTAGAAGATAATGATATCGATCGCCCTGCTGATTTTGTGATGAAACAGGTGGCGAATAAATCCAAGAAAAAAGTAGCTATCATTTTGGGTATTGATAAAAAAGTACCCCTTTATGATCTTGCTTCTCAAAACGGATTGAACATGGAAGATTTCATGGTCGAACTAGATATGATTGTGGATTCTGGTACTAAACTGAATATCGATTATTATATAGAAGATAATGTGGATGAATATTCACAGGATGACATCATGGATTATTTCTTAGAAGCTAAAACTGATGATATAGAAGTAGCTTTCAAGGAATTGCAGGAAGATGATATTAATCGAGAAGAAATTAGATTGATGAGAATTAAATTTATGTCTGAAAAGGCGAATTAATATTCGCTTAGAAAAGAGTAATTTAATTTTTAAAATGAAATAATAATGGGAATTCCCTTGAGTTTTGGCTTGAGGGAATTTTTTTATTTTTGGTAAAGGATGTGGAATGAAAGAAATAAAACTTAAAAATGCTGATCCTGATGATATCGATGATTTGATTACAGAAATAGAGAAATCTTTCGATATTAAATTTATTGGAGATGAACTTATTCATATACAAACGTTTGGAGAATTCTCTGATTATATCAAAGACAAAATAATACTGGATAATATAGACAATTGTACTTCTCAGCAATCCTTTTATAAATTACGAAATGCTTTAAATGCTAGTTTAGGAATTCGAATAGATAAAATAACTCCAAGCACTTTACTTGTAGATTTCTTACCAAGAAAAATAAGAAAATATAGAATAAAGCAAATTGAAGAAAATTTAGGATTTAATTTATCGATTTTAAGACCTCCACATTTCGTAGTCGATTTTCTTGCACTCTTACTTCCTTTTACCTGCTTCACTGGACTATTTTTATGTTGGCAATATGGAAACCTCGGAATATGGTTTTTAATTGGTGGATTGGGATTTTCAATTGGTGGATTAATGATTACTGACAAAATAGGTAATGAACTTGATTTACAAACCGTTGGACAACTTGCAGAAAAAATGAAGCGAGTGAATTATTTAAAATCACGACGTAATTCTAAGACTTGCAATAAAAACGAAATAAAAAAAGTGCTCATTGATTGGTTTAGCTATGACTTGGGCTTAGACAAATCTAAATTGACTAGAGAAGCTCGATTTGTCTAAAAAGAAACACTTCAATCCATCTCTTTTTTAGAAAATGGAGGAAAAATATTTAATCACTCATAGCGAAAAATCTTATGTGTTCCTTATATGTCTTATATGGTTCAAAGACACGTAAGAAAAAAGTAAGCGTAAAAGAATTTAATCATATGCAATCGAACAAAATAACCATCCCCAAAACAGCTCATTATTATACCATTGGCGAAGTAGGTAATCATATCGAAAGAATGGTGATTGCTTTTCATGGATATGGTCAAGCAGCGAGGAAGTTTATTTATAAATTTGAAGGCTTAGACGATGGTAAAACCTTAGTGGTTTGTCCAGAGGGTTTGAGTCGATTTTATTGGAAAAATTTCACAGGAGATGTCGTGGCTTCTTGGATGACTCGTATAGATCGTCAGGATGACATTGATGATAATATGAATTATCTGAATACTTTATTAGCTGACTTACTTACTAAAGTATCTGATAAGGTAGAAATAACTGTACTAGGTTTTTCACAAGGTTGTCCTACTGCGAGTAGATGGGTTTCTTCTCAGCGTCCACCGATTCAGCATATGATCATGTGGGCTGGACAATTGGCTCATGATGAGGATTATACTACTTCTACAGATTATTTCAAGAAAAAACGCTTGCTTTTTGTCTATGGAAATGAGGATGAATTCTTACCTTTCGGCTATAAAGAAAAACATCTGGAATTGGCGGCGGCAGCAGGATTGGAATTTGAGGTGAAGGAGTTCGAAGGAAAACACGTTGTAGATAGAGCTGTGTTAAAAGCTATTTTTAATGAATTAAAAAGTGTAAAAAAACTATTCTGATGGCTTTGAAAAAGGAAGAATGGACTGTGGTATCTGATATTACAGTGAGATGGGGAGATATGGATGCGTTTGATCATGTCAATAATACGGTGTATTTCAGATACTTTGAAACAGCTAGGATCGACTATTTTCTCAAGGTGAAATGGGGATGGATAGAGCAAAAAGAGAGCGATGGAATAGGACCAATACTCGCCAATACTTCTTGTCAGTTTATACAGCCAGTTAGACATCCACATCAACTCAAGATAGGTGTAAGAGGCAAAAAATTAGGTAATTCTTCTTTGATACAAGAATATGAAGTGCATTCTGATACTTTAGGATTAGTAGCAAAAGGAGAAAGCGTAGTCGTTTGTTATGATTTTATCAATAATAGTAAGGTCAATTTCCCTGCTGATTTAAGGCAGCGAATTTTGGATGTGGAAGTATTGGATTTGTAATATTTCTACCTCGTCACTTATCTAATTATCATTAAAATATCTTATTGGACTCCTTCTCAGCATATTCCAAAAATGAACGAATAGCTGGTTTGTCTTGGTTTTCCAAAGCAATATCTATTGTTGTATCTAATCCAAAATTTTCAGGATTAACATTTTTCAACTGAAATTCTTTAACCAACTTCAGGGCATCTATTTTGTCCTGTTCTATCATCCTGCTTTTAGTAGCAGATTTTAGATAATGCTGCAAGGAAAGCAATCTATATTTCTTATAATTTGACAAGCCATCTGAAGCGTCTGCGTAATGCCAATAAGTTTGAGATTTGGCTATATCTTGTTCACTAGTAGATAGATATTTATCTATCTACCAGCACTTTATCGTATTCCACTAATTCCATTGGTAGATTCATCCTCATTCCAACTAGTTTCCTCACTACAGTTTTATTCTCATCCCCTAAGTTATTCTGGGAACTTTCTAGTGTAGCGAACAAGTACTTTTTAGCTAATGTAACATCCCTATTTCCACTACTAGAATAATACATTCCCAAATCCATTGTCTGATCTAATGTCAATTAGTTTTTACTCTTCTATGAAATGAAATATTCCAAATCCAAACATCCAAAAGCTAAATCCTAAAATAAGATACATTGAAATTGAATTTCTATCCTTTTTCTTTTCAGAATTGTAATCATTTACATTTAAGTACTCTTTATTTTTACTTCGCAGACCATAAATAGAGAATGTTCGCTCCTTATCAAGATCGAGCTTAGTATAATCTTCTTTCATTATGTCTAGCTGAATTTCATCTTCAATTTCGACATCGTTTTGTAAGGAATTAAAATTTAATCGATTTATAGCAAATTTTCCAATTCTAAAATCAATTTTTGGATATTCTTCTAATTGAATTTTTAAGGAGTTTCCAACCGTTTTCTTCCATTTTAATTCTAATTGATTAGCTATTCTTCCATTTATAGAAATCAATTCTTCTTCTTTTATTTCGTAGTTTCGATTAATCCACATATTTCCAAAAGACAAGATGAAGGCAATTCCTACAATAATAAGTCCTATAGCTATTTTCTTATTCGATTTGGCGTCTTCCAACTTCTTATTAAGCTGACTTTTTCCTTTCTGGTCAGCTTTTTCATTGCATTGAGTTCATTTCTTAGTTGCTGCAACTAATTCCTAATCAATTTGCTCAATATACTCTGGATACTTCGATTCCATATCCTTTGCTTTTGGTTGGCCTTGACCTTTATATAGCTGTTCTTTATTACCATTTTTTTGTTTAAAATTAATGGCGACGGAAACAATGTGAGAATAAAAATTACCAGTATTCCCTGCTGAACCTACATTATTCAAGGCATAATCAATATTGAATGAACCTATCTTGATGCCTATTCCCATATTAGGTTGTACTGCAAGTGAAGAATTTCCTTCGTCATCCAATACATTTTGAAAATTATTGATACCTCCTCTTATAAAAACTATGTTTTTATAATCGAATTCCATTCCTAATGATGGATCCATATTAAATGACTTCGTACTCACTAAGACATTTCGTTGACCATCTGTCGTGAAATCCAAATCCATTTCTACTAGAATACCTACTTTTTGATTTCTTGTTCTTCTGGATGAGAATGCTATTCCTAGGATAATCCTGGGTGTGATGACTTCTATGGAATTTTCTACTATCTCATTTCCTGTGGCAACTAATGTAGCGATTTCCTCTTCTGTAAAATCATAAGACCATGCATTGAAAGTAGAAGTAATATCCCTTGCCATCAAGCCTAATGTCCAACGTTTGATATCGTATTGTAAGCCTAAGTCTGCACCAAATCCCCATGCAGAACCAAATTTTCCTGCTGATTTATAAATCACCTTGGCTGTTCCTCCTATTCTCAATCCTTTAGGTTTCAATTTTCTAGAATAAGAAACCAAACCAGCATAATCCGCATATGAAAAAGAGGTTACTCGACTAGGATCTATGCTTCCATCAGACAAAATCAAATCAAAAGTATTGGGAATATTATCTATACCTAAACGAATAATAGAAATGCCCAATGTGGCTTTCTTATCCTTACCTAATGAATTGACAATGGAGAAATAATCATAATTGGCTACCCCAGCAAACCATTCTGCGTGCATAAAATTAACCTGAAAAGAACTAGTAGATAAAACCAATCCCGCTGGATTCCAATAGCCTGCATCTCCACCAGACACATTAGCGACTACTGATTTACCCATTCCATGAGCCCTTGCTCCTACCCCTATGGCAAGGAAATCATTTCCGTATTTGACCACGTTATCATTCTGTGCTGAAAGGGGTAATGCCAACAGCAAACACATGAACACAAGAAGGTTAATGTTCGTTTTTTTCATTAAGTGGATGTCTAGTTTTCCAAAATAGTTCAGCATCACAGTACAATGCAATACAATACAATACAAGTTATGAACTTATGATCTATTGACCATTTGCGTAACACGCAACTTAAATTACTTTTTCTTAGGATTAGCAAAGTCTTTAAAATTCATATCTAATACCAAAGATACAACATGAGAATAGGTTTTTTGAGCAGTATTGCTAATATCTGTAAAGGCATAATCCAATCTTACGGAATAGAATTTGATACCTATTCCTAATGTTGGAGCCATCGTCGTACTCGATTCCAAATTAATGTCCTGTTCCTCTTGAAAATTATTCAATCCCGCACGTAGATAAATGACTTCGTTATAATCCAGTTCCAGACCAAAGGCAGGATCCATACTTGCCGTCTCTCCAGAAACGAGTGTATTCCTTTTCCCATCTGTAGTCACCTTTAAATTAGCCTCAGTCAGTACCCCTATTTTTCCAAATCTCTGGTGATATGCTCCTCCCAATACAAACCAAGGACGAGTGACTTCTAATGAACTAATCGGAATTTCATTTCCTGTGATATCCAAAGTTTCTTTTTCGTCCTCCGTAAAATTGAATGACCAAGCGTTGAAGGTATTAGTAATATCTTTCATGGATAATCCTATACTCCACTTTTTCCTATGATATTGCAAACCCAAATCTACTCCAAAGCCCTTAGCATTAGCAAAAGGGCCTATTTTTCTATAAATCATCTTGGCATTACCCCCTACAAATAAATCTGCATTATCCCCTACCCAAATACTTTGGGCATAGGTAAAGGTAAAGGCATAATCAGCTGCAGAGAATGGTTTGATATTATCATAATTAACTGTTCCATCATCTTCGTAAAGGCTCAGTGTATTAGGAATATTATCTATACCAAAACGGATAAAAGACAAACCTATAGAACGCTGAACATCCTTATTTTCATTATGAATAGGATATACGCCAGATAAATAATCGTACTTACCTACTCCTGCAAACCATTGTGCGTGCATGAATGCCAACTGGATATCATTTTGGATATTAGCAATCCCCGCAGGATTCCAATAATTAGAAAAAGCATCCTGTGTACTCACAATGGCTGCATTTCCCATGCCTTGTGCCCTAGCTCCAGCCCCTATTGCTAAAAATTCATTACTGTATTTTTGAGCCATCATTGGCAAAGTAAAAAGTAGGCTTAACGTAAGTATTAATATGTATTTCATACTTGATTATTGTGATGGTAATTCTGCTTGAGTTTACGGATATTCAAAGAAACAATCTATTACAATAAACGAATATTCTCGTCTGATTGTACGAATTAAGAAGTTTTATTTGGAATTTACTGCAAATATGATGCAATAATAAAATACTAGGCAATTGAAATGTCTTGTAATAGAGGTTTATGGTGAAAAAATGCTGTATCATCCAATATATAAGTGAAACGTATTTAATAAATTGAGCCATTATACTTGTTCTTTTTTCTTCTAAAGAACAAGTATAATGGCTCAATTGAATTCGTTTCACTTAGTAGTCAGTCAAGTTAATAGTGTCGAGTATTTTTGCGTCCTTTTAGCCTGCACTTCGTTAGAGAACCACTCATTTAGCTATGGCTAAAATCGTGA
>JBNMOV010000195.1:0-8626 GCA_051275765.1 Maribacter sp.
TAAATAACTAAAGAAAAAGAGATGTTTCTCTGTATTAGGCAAGGTTACTTTTTCTGTAGATCTAAAATTACCTACAATCTGTTTATAGGTTTTTTCTGTCTTCGCGAAAGCCCCTACTACCTCTGGTAGCATTTCTGCATATGTTTTGTTCAGTTCTATATTCTTGACATCATAGGTATTTTGTTGTAAATCCTTGACCATTGCTTTTACAGCATCATCTGGTAATTTATAACTGATGCCAGCCATTAATTCCATCTGCATTTTTTGTTTCCCTAGGGAAACATTACCAGTAGAATCCTTAGACATTTTAGCAACTCCTAATTTTGCCATTCCTGCTACTTTAGGCTTAAAGAATTTCACACCTTCTCCTATATTGAATTCTCCTGTGGCAACACATTCCTTACTAGTTGCACCTACAACAAGTGTATTCCCTTTGTAATTACCTGTTGTGAGTTTCAGTGAATCTCCAAAGATGAATTCGTCTTTCGCCTTATTATACTTGAATACTCCTGTTACATCCATGAATGCTCTATCTTTTCTAGCGAATAGGATACCCATTACGATTGGATATGGATAGCCTGTCATCCTATCAATATACAATCCAGTTTTCAATGGTTCGCCATCTGGATTTTTTGGATTTTCATATGCAATAGCAAGATTATTCTTATCTGCTTTACTCTTTACAGTAAACCAATTTTTTTGAGGAAAATCCAAATCCAACTTAGCATAGCCATCAAAATATAAATCCTTTTCTTCTGAACTTAAAGCAATCTCTCCTCTGAAACTAGTCTTGTGATCCATATAAAATTCATCCTTTGTGACAACCTTTCCACTAGCTCTAGTCGCTAAGGTTTTTTTAGTTCTTTTTCCTTTTCCTACAGGTGCTCCAATAATATTAGTAAACTCTATTTCTTGTTTTTTGTCACCTACATTATATTCATAAAAACCTGTGGCGGTATAATCACGTCCTCCTTTTATATTTACAGTAGCTCTATTAATCGCGTGATACTTGGTTTTATCACTAGCTAATATACGAGCATTCTCTAGTGTTCCCATTTTACCCCCTGCAGCTATCTCTACATCTCCTGTTTCTGGATATACCAGTGCATCAGCCGTTTTGATAAAGGACACACCTCCAATATTCAAGATACTATTCGCAATATCATATTCTGCCGTTGCTCCTTGAAATTGGAGTGAATCCAGCTCTGGCGAAAGGAATTCATCCATCCTTCCTGCCTGTGCCTTAAACTCGACCTTCTCATTATTCATGTCCCAAACAAACTCGTTCATGGACGTTTTGTATTTGTTGTAGGGCATGGATGTAGATATTTCATCAGAGTTAGATTTGAATTTTCCAATCCCTTCATCAAAATCTACATCTGCTGATAAGTTTTTAGAATCAAAAGCTAACTCTGTAGAAACTTCTTTTGCTTTAATAACTAAATTAGCGGTATCTGATTTAACAGAAAATGATCCAAATAAGAAATCCTGTGATGTCATAGAAGCCCTATTCCAATCCAATAAACCATTTCCTCTCAAACCACCTGGCGTAAGAATAAGTGTACCATCTAGTGTATGTAAACCTGCCTGATACATAGCAAAAGGTGCTTCTTCTGGTGTAACGTACATCGAATCTCTATATGGTACCCAATTTACATTTACATCAATACCCTTTACTTGTGGCAACTCAGGAAATGAACCTCTATTCTCTTCTAAGTTAAACCTACGAGCTGAACATATCATTCTTTTAGGTCTAAAAATAATATCCTCAGAATCAATGGATGCTGCCAGATATTTTACGTTTCCTTTTCCTAAGAAACCTGCATTACTTAAATTTACTTCTCCTGTGTAGTTTCCTTTTCCTTGCGGACTTTCCCTTACGTATGTTGGATAGCCATCAGATGGCGTATCGTGGACAAAACCTAATGATTTATCTTGACCCATCAAAGATATGGTCTCTTTGAAGGGTGCAAATATGTCTGATGAATACATTTCGCCTTTAAATGCCACATCCTTTGGCATGTAGTAATCTAGATTATTAAAACCGAATTCATCTAATTGGAAATAAAAAGAATCCCGCTTATATACCGCATCCAATGTTTCTACTTTATCATAATAAACATAGCTGTACCCCTTACTAGAGAACGATGGAAACATGGCAATTTCTTCCTTACTCGATTTATTATTAGGTGTATCTATCAATAAATCTCCAGATACTTTTTCTATTCTAGAAGAAATCGTATAAGCAATAGGATCATCGTTTTCATCCAATTCTCCTGAGTTTTCAAACAAGTCGAAAAACCTAACGGTATCCATGCGAACAAGAAAACCGTCATAATTGAATCGAAAATCCTTTCCTTGGAAAGCACTCATTCCTGCGAATACCTTTCCGCTGAACTCCATGTTCCTATTCTTTTTAAGTAGGAGTTCTTTGTTCATTGGCTTGAAGGATACCTTCTGCACTTTACTCAATTCTACAAAACTCACATCCTTAATATCAAATGGATTTTCATTCTCTTCATCTATATAAAGGTATGCATTGGTGTCTGTTGTTTTGGAAACGATATTGACATTATCATAATCCGTTTTTTTAGCGGCAGCCTTGGCATAGTGTCTCAATTTTTCTTGGACATATACTGTTTTGCTATCCTTATCATATTCTATAAACCCTTTTGCTACGAGTGTATATAAAAGACTGTTGATAGAAGAAACATCAAACTTAGGATTGATTTTTCTAGCTAATCCATCTGCATCCAAAGCATCCGTACCTGTTTGTTTGGAATATGCCATGATGACTGCTATGGGATTGGTCGTAGCAATATTTTGTATACCTCTATATACACCATCATCGAAATAATGCAGGGATTCAAAAACAGCGATCTTATCATTACCACCACCTACTCCCATCGTCTTCTGACCAATGACAATAGAATCTGTATCTAATACCCAATCTAATTTTTCTGCATCTAATCTAATATTATGATAAGAATCATAAAACGGATTTCTATCAGATCCTCTTTCTCCTCTCTGTATCGTTAGTTTTTTGTCTGCTATTTCGAATCTAACATTGGATGAAGGGTGATAGATGGAATCCTGTCCAAAATAAAGAGAAACTTCTGAACCCTCACTTACAATTCTTCCCACATCTTCCTTAATAACAAACTGAAGGGAACTTACCCTCAGTAAGGGTTTGCCTGAGGAAGGAGAGGTCACTAATATTTCAGCTCTATTTTCTTTATCTCCATAGCCATAGATAGTTATTCCATTCAATTTAAATCCTCCTCTATATTTAATATCTGCTCCGATATTATCAATATTCAATACCTTATTATTAGATAAAAATCTAGGATAAGTAGGTTTACTTCCTTTACTTTTTACGACTATTCTATCTTCAAATATACCTTTAATAGGCTCGCTTTGAAAATATTTGGGATAGAAAAGAACTGCATCATTACAGGTATATGTATTCTTTTTTACTTCAAACTCATAAGTTCCTAGCTTGGCTATTACACCTGTCATGCCCATTCTTTCCCATGAAACTTGCCCTTTTCGTCCTTTCCAAATATCTGTGAATGGATAATAAATACCTGAAGTTTGGGATATTTGGATAGAATCATCTTTTCTAATTCCATATAAATCCAAGGAAACGAATTCTATGGCTAGTTCTTTATTGGAATATTTAAGTTCATAGCTTGGAGCATCTACCCTCCATTCTGATCCTGTGGATTTACGAATGGATTTTGTCTTGTAGAAATCCGCAGCAAATCTTAGAAAGAGTTTGTAGTTCTTTGAATTTCTATTCTCTATATCTGCTATAATTTTACTACACGTCGCATTGAATTCGTCTAATTTAATAGATGATTTCTCGAACTGAGTAATATTATCCAATACGGTAATGTAGCTCAAAAAAAGCGTTGGTTGCATTTTTTGAGCTAGCATAGCATTACAGATACTATTAAGTTCTTTTTTCTGTGGTGCTGTAAATGTTCCACCTTCAAAACTCTTCTTGAATTTTTTAAACTGGACCTCGATTTTTTCCTGTTTATTCTTGTTCATATACCCATCTAACTGGGTAATGAATTCCTGAGGGTTTTCAGAAAATTCCTTTAGCGTCTGAGCTGAGAGGAAATTAAAACTTAAACTAAAAACAAGTAGAAGGGTAATTCTTTGCAACATGGAAAATGGTTTTGGTATAGTGTGGTGTATATCGTATTCTTAGGTTTGTGTTTTATTGATCGGGTAAATAAACTACCCTCGTCGATAATTTTTAATAACGACCTTGTTTTTTATAAAAAGGAAATTAGTGAAACGAATTCAATAACATGAGCAGTTATGCCTGTTCTTTTCCCTTCTAAAAAACACAAAAAATAGTTCCGTAGCTACGACTATGCAACGATTTTCTGAATATTTTAGAAGAAAAAATTACTACCCCCTTTCTGCTCAATTTATTAAATACGTTTCACTTAGGTATTTAATGATTTTATATCTCATTATATATAATAGCCAACTGTTTAATATCTCCTGTAGGCTTTAGTGGCAATCCATTTTCCTCGATTTTTTGATGTTTCGGGAAGGAAGCCATGTTGGAGGTGAGCTGCATCCATCATTTCCTTATCTTCCAAAAGATAACCTGATGATAGCAATATTCCTCCAGGTTTCAGTCTTTGATGTAACGCAGAAAATGAATCTAGTATTACATTCCTATTGATATTCGCAAGAATAATATCGTACTGTCTTTCAGGAACATCGTCTAATGTGCCATGGAAACAATTGATATTAGGCGTACTATTACGTTCTTTATTTTCTATCGTATTATCGTATGCAGGTTCTTCTATATCTACGGCATCTATATCTTGGCTACCTCTCATCTCTGCCAAAATAGCTAAGATTCCAGTACCACATCCATAATCAAAAACGGATTTACCTTTGAATTCGATGTCTTTCATGAATTCTATGACCATATATGTGGTCTCGTGGTGCCCTGTTCCGAATGCCATTTTGGGATTAATGACGATTTCGTGCTCCACCTTTTCGAATGGCGGATGAAAGTCTGCCCTAATGCCGCAGAACTGACCTACCAAAACTGTATTAAAATTGGATTCCCATATCTTATTCCAATTTTGTGCTACTATTCTTTCTTTAACATGCTCAAAAGGAAAGTTTTCTTTCAATGCACCTACACTTTCTTCTACTTCGGCAGAGTGTGCATTAGCTGGAATATAAGCATCAAAACCAGTATCATTATCTTTGAAGGTATCGAAAGGCATTTCGCCCATGAATGCTTGTATGATTTCAGCCCATTGTGCTGCTGCTTGTATTTTATAAACGTAGTAATCCATTAGTAGACGTCGAGATATTAAGATTTTGAGATACTTAGATTTTAATTCAATAAAAGTCTACCCTGCGGGTAGACTTTTATTTTTTTGCAATTGTAAAACGAATTATGCGACAGTGAATGCCTGGATGATAGGTACGAATGTTTCTGCCTTGAGCGATGCTCCACCTACTAATCCACCATCAACATCTGGCTGGGAAAATATTTCTACAGCATTAGCTGGTTTTACACTTCCTCCATATAGTATGGATGTATTTTGTGCTACAGATTCTCCATATTGATTGGCGATAGCATCTCTGATTTCCTTGTGGATTTCTTGTGCTTGTGCAGGAGATGCTGTTACGCCTGTACCTATTGCCCAGATAGGTTCATAGGCGATAATGATTTTGGAAAAATCCTCTTCGCTGAGATCGAAAATGCCTTTTTCTAATTGATTTTTGACATAGCGGACGTGCCAACCTTCATTCCTTATTTCTAAGGATTCGCCACAGCAAAATATAGGTGTGAGTCCTCCTGCCAATGCTGCTTTTACTTTTTCAGCTAGCATTTCATTGGTTTCTCTGAAATATTGTCTTCTCTCTGAATGACCTAAAATAACGTATTCTACATCTATAGATCTTAGCATATCTACAGAAATTTCGCCAGTATATGCTCCACTTTTTGCCTGATGACAATTTTGTGCTGCTACTCTGATATGACTCGTATCTTTAGTCAATGCTACTGCTTCTTTCAGATGGATGTATGGTATTCCTAAAATGACCATTGTTCCTTCCTGTGCTGTAGTTTGTTCTTTTAGATCCTTTACTAGTTGGATACCTTCATTGAAATCTTTATTCATTTTCCAATTTCCAGCTGCTACTCTTACTCTCATTTTATTGAATTGTATTGTATGGCTATTTAGCTTGTTAGGTTGTTGGTTTCTTGGCGTATTTATTAGGTGGAGACGCAACATTGCGTCTGTACACATATTTATATGTTGATTCTGATAGGTTCTCCTAAGAATTTGGGTTGTTTTCTGAGCAAATATAAGTCTATTACTGCTTTTACTTTGGCAAAATATTCCCTTAGCATCGTTTTTCTTCCATATGCTTCTCCTACATCTCTGGCATCAAAAGCAATGGCATCAATATCATATTTATTAGCAATAAAAATAGCTCTTTGATTATGAAAATTTTGGGAGATGATAGTAAATTTTTCTTGCTGGAATACTTTTTTACACCTCACTATAGAATCTAATGTCCTAAAACCTGCAAAATCCAAAGTAATCTTTTCTTCTGGTATGCCTAATTCCATCAATGCTAATTGCATGTCTTCTGGTTCGTTATAAGAATGGACATGATTATCTCCACTGACAATAATATGTTTTATTTTGCCTTTACTATATAATTCGTAGGTCGCATTTATTCTATATCTGAAATAGAGATTTTCCCTACCATTTTGCAATCTATTGCTAGTGCCTAATAGGAGTCCTACGTCATTTTTGGGAATAGCATTGACATCTGTATAAATCTGACTGGCTGAGAAACGAACTATCCATACATTAGATAATATGATAAAAATGATAATCAAAAATCCTAGGGCTGTAAACAGCCCTAGGATTTTGAGTAGTATTTTGAAAGAGAGAATCTTTATCATGAATAATTAAAATCGAATAATCTTTAAAAGTGTGATTTAAGACATAGGAAAAATATAACCTATCCACTTACTACTTCTCAGTATACTTAGTAAGTAATAATTTATTCAATTGCTCCGTCAAGCTATACTGGCTGGATTGCTTCATGGTATTACTTTTCACAATCTTACCTTCCTTATCTATAATGAATATAGAAGGCAATTGCTTAACACCATAGTCGTATGCTACTTTAGAACCTAGACCTCCTTCCTCAAACAAATGGATTCCAGTGATATTATGTTTCTTAATATAATTCTTCCATTCCCACTCTGTATTATCTGCTGATACGTATACAAATACTACGTCTTTTCCTTGGAACTTACGACGCATTTCTGTGGTATTGGAGATTTGTCTTAGGCATGAAGTACACCAAGTCGCCCAAAAATCAAGATAAACTACTTTTCCTTTCAAGTCACTTAAAGAAACCGTTTTACCATTAATATCTGTAAGGGTAAAATCAGGTGCTTGCATACCAGGAAGAATCGTATTAGATTCTCTAAGGGCAGATTTCATGTGTTCCTTATATGGCTGATACGGACAGGCATCCATGAATAATTTAACATCAAAAATAACTTTGGCCAACTGTCCATTTCTAGCAGAGGATGTCAAACGTTTAGCTTGATAGAAGTATTTTACTTCGCCTTCTAGGTACTTCGTCGCCAGTTCTAATTTAGTCAAGCCTTTATTTTCTGGCTCTGTGGATTTATCATCTAAGTAGATATCCAAATAATAGGCATAGAATTCGTTAGGTAATGCACTTTCATTATTAATAGGAATATCCTCCATAAAGTCATAGAAAGATTTGTCTCTAATGGTCTTTGGTGATGGTTGGTTCAAATTCAGCGGATTTTCCCAACGGTAACTGGTCATTTTGTATGCGTACCAATAATCTATGCTTGCTTTGGCATATTGTGCAAAACCTGGTGAAAATTCATTGATATTGATACTATAAAATGCCTGTTTCTCTTTGTAAACTTTTTTTATGAATTTTTTAAATGCTAACGAGTTACGCTCTGAGAACATTTTTCCTTGTACTTCCTTGTCTCCATTGGTAAATAGAGTACTTAGTTTTTTCAAGAAATTATTATGTCTTCCTCCTGCTCCATTAAATTTAATGGAATTGAAGAAATCAGACGCATCGAAATCCACCGTCAATTTATCGCTTGGTTCTATAAATAACTCTACCAATCTAGAGCCATAGACAAACTTACCAATAGTTGATTCTGACAATCTAAGGATAGTAGAAAATGTACCATCAGGTTTAATGAAGAGATTATAATTCACTTCTTTCATCGATACTGGATCTGGATATAGAATTACCTGTACCATCTTATTTTTATGGTTGGTAATTTTTCCAGAAAATTTGACTTCTGATTTTAGTGTACTGATAGGGGTGATGTCTATGGATTCTAAAATATCCGCATCACTCATATTACCCCTTGTAATTACCCCATATTCAGTACTTGGCTTTGGCTTACCTGCATCAAGTATAGCTTTCTTTTTGAAGAAAGCTATACATTCTGCTTCTGCTTCATCAGGTGTCATCCCTTGTGCCATACCGTCTAATGTACACTCTGTAATACGATCCAACTTACCTTCTGTAACTCTAATTGGTGTAG
>JBNMOV010000196.1:0-8600 GCA_051275765.1 Maribacter sp.
CATAGAATTTTGTAATGATATCTGTGATGCCTTTTTCAATCATGCTTTCAATGAATGTACAGGAGAGTTTTCTGCACAAACTTTCCTATTCGCACCATGGGTTCCTTACGAATGGTATGTAGATGGAAATTTAGTGGGAACTACTCCCGACTTGTTGATATATACACTCAGTCCTGGTACACACGAAGTCTGTGGAATGACTTATGACGAATGTCTGTTTTATAATTGTGAATGGTGTGTAACGGTAACTGTCCTAGACAACACAGATTGTAATGCTCCTTTTACATACAATCTAGATCCTAATACGGGGGAATTTTTTGCTACATCTGCATCTCAGGATGAATGGTTTGTAGATGGTTTACAAGCAGGTGTAGGCTATATATTCACGACCATACTATCTCCTGGCGTACATGACATCATCCATTTTGGAACTAGTGCATGTGGACAAGATTGTGAATATCTAGAAACAGTGACTGTCATTGGAAATAATCCTTGTACTGATCCATTCTCAACTGTCATCATTACTACTGGCGATACTCTAGATTGTAATAATCCTACTATTGGATTCGAAGCAGTCTCAAACCCTCCGCCTAGTTTCTTTACAAATTACACCTATGAATGGGCTGGACCAGGTATCGTAGGTGGAAATACTTCAAGTTCTGGCACTACTATTCCTGGAACATTTGAAGTGATTGTTACTGATGGTAATGGATGTACATCTATGGCAAGTATTCTCATTTATGAAAATTTCACGATTCCTAATATATCCATTAATGTACCTACTACTGTATTAACTAATAATGTCAATAACATAAATTTAGAAGTCATTGGCACAGGAAATTATACGTATAATTGGTGGCAGATGAATAATAATACCTCTACACTTAATGTAACAGAACCTGGAGTTTATACTGTTTATGTTGGTAATTTAGATAATGGATGTGGCACACAGGCAAGCATTACTATTACAGAAGATCTCCCTTGTGATGATTTCTGTGATGCTTATTATACTTACAATTTTAATGAATGTACTGGTGTTTTTGAAGGATATCCTATTCAAACTCTTCCTTTCATTCCCTACGAATGGTATGTAGATGGAAATTTAATATATGATGATTCTGACGTCATCGATACCCTTAATCAAGGAACTCACGAAATCTGCCTAATGACCTATGACGAGTGTCTTACCTTCAATTGTGAATGGTGCGAAACTGTTATTGTACTAGATGATTCTGATTGCAATGCTCCTTTCACATACAATCTAGATCCTAATACAGGAGAATTTCTTGCTACATCCGCATCTTCAGAAGAATGGTTTGTAGATGGATTACAGGCAGGGCAAGGAAATATATTTACTACTACATTATCTCCTGGTGTACATAGCATTACTCATTTTGGTTCTAGTACTTGTGGACAAGATTGCGAATATATAGAAACAGTAACCGTCATTGGAAATGATCCTTGTACGAATAATCAATTAATGAGTTTCATTATTGCTACTGATCAAACACTGACTTGTAATGTACAGACCATTGGATTTGAAGTCATCTCCAATCCTCCACCAAATTTCCCAACAGGTTATACTTATGAATGGTCTGGGCCAGGTGTGCTAGGATCGAATACGGCTTCTGCTGGCACTACTATTCCTGGAACATTTGAAGTCACTGTTACTAATAATTTAGGATGTAGCTCTACGGCAATCATTGAGATAGAAGAGGATTATTCTACCCCAGACGTATCTATCTATGTACCCACTACAGTATTGCCACTTGGTACTAGCTTAAATTTAGAAGTCATAGGTACAGGGAATTATGCTTATGAATGGCAAGGAATGAATAATACCACCTCCACACTTAACGTAACAGAACCTGGAACCTATATCGTTTACATTATCAATCTCGACAATGGCTGTTGGACTCAGGAGGCCATTACCATTACACAAGATACTCCTTGCGATGATGTGATTGAATGTGATGCAATATTCACTTACAGCTACACTTACGAATTCAATGGAGCATACAACCTGACCGTTTATCCTCTCGATAATTTCATGTATGGAGGCTATATCGAAATAAATGGTCTTGAACAAACAGCAGGACAAGCAAATTTCATCTTACAACCAGAAGCTACTTATTCGATTTGTTATTATACTTATGGAAATTTAGGTTGTGAATTCTGTGCAGGATGTCAAACTGTTATTATTAATACGATACCATGTAGCAATCCTTTTTCAGCAAATATCACAGCTTCTAGTACGGTAGCTACCTGTATTAATCCTACAGTCAGCTTAGAAGTGTCTACTGTTCCTAATCCAGCAAACCCTAGCGATTATACCTATGAATGGTCTGGTTCTGCAAGTGGTTTTACAGGATATTCAATCCCTGTTATTCCTACAGTTCCAGAAACATTTACAGTTACGATTACTGATTTATTAGGTTGTACTACGACTGCTAGTGTATTCATAGATACAGATTTCAATATCCCTAATGTATTCATCGATGCAGCTACCACTGTATTGACGAATACTGTTACTAGCATAGATTTAGAAGTAATTGGAACAGGAAATTACACCTACAATTGGGGTCAGAATAATACTACTTCTACCCTTACAATAACAGAACCTGGAAGCTATCTTGTTTATGTAGCTGATGCCAATAGTGGCTGTGGTATAGATGTAGAGATCACAATAACAGAGGATCTTACAGGCGGTTGTGATTATGAATTAGGGGAATTGGAATTGAATTGCGATTTCTCAACTAATGATGTTTTATGTATGCCTTTATTAGCAAAAAACAATGTCCCGAATGGCATCATAGGCATGGATTTCTGTATGACTTATAACGCAGGCTTAATGATTCCAACAGGAAACGTGGAATTAGGAGCAGTCGTTCTCAATGGTAATCCCAATGCGAGTTACGCTATCAATACTTCATTGGCTAGTATGGTTTGTGTGACGATATATTATACTTCTGATGCTCCTGTAGGAACTGATTTCGTAGGAAGTGGAGAAATTGCTTGTGTGGAATTTGCACCATTGAGCACATTCTTTGATGGACAAATAATCGGACAACCTATCAATACAGGTTTTGGTATGGATAATCTAATCGAAAGTTACGAACTAAGTATCGTACAAGGATGTGCAGACGAAGGCACTGCAACCATGAATCAAAATGAAACTATCATGGAAGCTAATATCAGATATTGGGATGATTATGCATTGCCGTTAGCTTATGATGTTAATTATCCTTCTGCGAATCTTATTACTAATATTATAGGAACAGATGCGAATTGTACTCCTTTGGCGAATGCTCCAATAGTTACACCAGATTTATTAGGACATTTCCAATATGATATTAATAATGGAACGAGTATTAGTTTAGAAAGGGATATTAATAATGGAACGCAAGTCATGCCTACGATTAATGGAATGGATTGTTATTATGCTCATTTGGTGACTACATTAGATCCTAGTTTTACGCCATCTCCTTATCAGATCATTGCGATGGATGTGAACATGAATGGTAGCGTAACAGCTGGTGATATTACACATATGCAAAACAGAATTACGCTCAATATTGGAGAATATCCACAGGTTTGGAATGATAATATAGCGGATGCTTCTAAGGATTGGTTATTTGTAGATGATGCTACATTAACATCGTCTAATTATAGTGTAAGTAACAGTTATCCATTTGATGATGGAACTGGTTTCAATCGTTTGAATGTACCACAACCTGATTTCTGTTATGAAATATCTATGGTTTCTAATGGCGTTTGTACGCAGCCAGATTCTACCAATTATCATGCGATCCTTCTAGGAGATACGGATAAATCTTGGACGACAAACATCACGAATCTAAGACTAGGAGAAGATACGCAAGTAGTCTTGAATATAGATGAGGCAGTCATTATTGAGGAAGAATGTAGTTTGCTATTTCCTATCAGAGTAGAAGATATGGAAACGGTAAAGGCGATTGATTTCGTGATGGAATACAATACACTCAAACTTGCCTTTGATGGTTATGTATATGGCGACAATATCAATACTAATGAAATGGGAATGGCATATAACCAAATAGAAAATAGTGATATTCTATTCACTTCTTATTCCAAGACACAGCAAGGAATTGAGAATAATAATACGATATATTATTATGCAAAATTCAGTATATTAAATGAAGATGAAAATATTTTCTCTGCTGATATTTCCTTCAAGCAATCCTTTGTGGATGGACTGCCTTCTCCTAATACTGTAACTGGAACAGAAGCATCTTGTAGAATGAATATCAATGATGAGGTTTCATTTTCTATCTATCCAAATCCTTTTAATGGGAGATTTTCAATAAAACTAAAAGGCTATCCACAAGATACTGAATTCACTTTATTCTTCTACGATGTAGCAGGAAAATTGATTGATGCCAGAAGATTTACGGATACTTTTTATGATTATGAAAACCATAATTTAGCAAAGGGAGTTTATCTGTATGAATTGAAGGTTGGAAAGGAATTAGTGGAGGCAGGAAGATTGATTTCGCAGTAGGTTTTCCTTTAGAATATGAATCCCGAATCCTCGTTGAGGGTTCGGGATTTTTTGTTTTTACTTGAATAGATATGATAGAAATGGTATTATACCATTATAATTGGACTTATGATTTCCCTTATAATATTGCTTGTTTCAAGGGAACACCACAATAGTTGTTTGCTCATAATTAGTACTTCTCAGTATCTTAATAAGGTCTTTTATCTAAGAACAATTTTAGATGAAGAATCTCGAATCCTTTTTGAAGGTTCGGGATTCTTTTGTTAATGATTTATTATTGCTAAATTTACCTACTTCTCAAAAAATTAAGTGGAAATGAAAGACAACATCAGCTATCAGGAAATCATAGATGAAATTTATGAGACTATTCATATGAGAAAAAATATTGGGAAAGTAGCTCAATATATTCCTGAATTAGCTAAAATAAATGCCAATAAATTTGGCGTATATCTATCAACAATAGAAGGAGAAGGGTTTGGTATAGGCGACTATGAAACAAAATTTTCTATTCAAAGTATTTCGAAAGTATTGTCTTTGAGTTTGGCTTATAAAATGATAGGCGGCGAGATTTGGGAACGAGTGGGAGTAGAACCTTCAGGAGATTCATTCAATTCGCTAGTTCAACTAGAAAGAAATAATGGTATACCAAGAAATCCCTTAATTAATGGCGGAGCAATAGTCATTTGTGATATGCTCATTAGCCATTTAAAAGACCCATTAAATGATTTTTTAGATTTCATTAGAGACATCTGTGGAAATGAAGAAATTAATTATTCTGAGGCAATTGCTACATCTGAAAAATCAGTAGGTTATAGAAATATTGCACTTTGTAATTTTATAAAATCTTTTGGGAATATTAAAAATGATCCTAATGTCGTACAGGATTTTTATTTCTCTATGTGTTCATTAGAAATGACTTGTAAAGAATTAACGAAAACATTTATGTTTTTAGCCAATGATGCATTTCGAACGTCTAAAAATAAAAAAGTCCTCAATATAAATCAGGCAAAAAGAATGAATGCTATAATGCAAAGTTGTGGGTTTTATGATGAATCAGGCGAGTTTTCATTTAAAGTAGGATTGCCTGGAAAAAGTGGTGTAGGAGGAGGAATAGTCGCTATACATCCAGATAAATATTGCATCGCTGTCTGGAGTCCTAAATTAAATCAAAAAGGAAATTCATATAGAGGAATGAAATTTTTGGAATTATTTACGACAAAGACAAATACTTCTATATTTTAATAATTTTTTAAATTATTATTTAGTATCTCTTTCCATTATACTAATAGCATCTAGACAAAGAATAAAGTCTTCAAAACCAATATCATAATCTTTTACTATTTGCCTTATAGAATCAACAAACCCTACTGTAAGATATTCTCCATTTTTATACTCTTGAATTTAAATATAATAAAATTCAACCATTCTATACTGATAATTAATTGGTTTTCGGATTGTTAAAAATTCATAGCTTCTGAAAATCAAGCAATTGCTACTAATGTAGGTCTGTAAAGCGAATACCGCTAGTGGACTAACTCATAAATTTCGATACGCCCAAGATTTATACTTATTAGCTTCTGTGTCGTTCCAAAAATACTCATTACGCTAGGGCGTAACTCCGTTTTTTGTGCCTAACAAAAACTAATAATTACGGCAACTTAACATACCTTAACTTATGAGTTAGTCCACTAGGTATAACATCAGTAATTATCAAGTCTCCAGTAACATAGGAAATAAGAGGTGTATCTTTTTTTAGTAATTCATTTTTAAAAAGATTCTTCGCTTTTTCAGCATCTCTTTCTAATAAAGATAAAAAAGCATATCCTTTAATAATTGATTCTCCATTTTTAATAAAATCTAGTAATTCATCTTCTGTTGTATATTTAGCGAGTTTTATGCCCTCTCTATAACACCTTGATTTTTTAGCACCAATACCAATATATTCATCTTCCCAAAATCCATCTTGATTTTCTAAAAATGAAATAATACATTCTGTGCTTTTACAATTAGGAAAAGTGCAGGAGGATATTAAGCAAAAAAATAAAATTTAAATAACAAAAATAAATTTAAACCATTTCACATTATTTAGTTTTAATTCATCTACAAAACAAAGTAATTAGGCACAATACCAAAAAATGCAAAGCTTATTTTTTAAAATAAAAAAGGGGAGATTCCTAAGAATCTCCCCTTTTACAGAGTAGCATATGGATTAGAATTCTAATCCAACAATGTCACATTTCCAGTCCTGATAAACTCGTTACCATTAAGACATTCTCCCTTAAAATAATACGTATATACCCCTGTATTCAAAACCTTGCCTCGGAATGTACCGTTCCAGTATTTACTGACGTCTTTCGTCTCGTAAACCAACTGACCCCAACGGTTATAGATTCTCAATAGATCCAAACTCGCCAATGAACCGTACTGTATCACTAGTTCGTCGTTCCTTCCATCGCCGTTAGGAGATATGATATTCGGTATGATCAATTCACCTATGGAACAATCATTATTAACCTTCAATTGGATGCTCGCTTCAGCAGTACAGCCATTCGTATTTGTTACGATAACTGTATAAATAATAGTTGACATTGGACTAACTGTAATCTCTCTGCAATCATCACAAATCACATTCCCCATATCATCGATCCACTGGTAAGTGTACGCGAAAGGATATGCTGTTGCCAATATCTTCACAGATCTTCCTGCTACGATTGTCGTCAGGCCATCTTCTATATCTATCTCGATTACAGGTACTTGATTCACTACAACGGTAGCCGTAGCAGAAATAATTTCTCCTCTACAACCAACTATTGTTGCAGTATAAGTCGTCGTTTCAGCTGGTGTAGCGATAGGGTTTGGACAGTCTACGCAACTCAATTTGTATGCTGGTGACCAATGAATATTAGCCTCTGTATTAGAAATAAGCTCAATCGATTCGCCAAGGCAAATCTCTCCGCCCTCCACTTCTAATAAAGGATCTCCTATAATCGTCACGAAGATATTCAGGATGCTATCACAGCCAGAAGTCGCAGTCTGCAAGTTGATCGTATGCCAGCCAGCGTCGCTGATTGCTGTCGTTCCGTAGTAAGCGATTTCTCCATCACAAATAGATATGCTATCTATAGATTCGAATGAAGTGATACTCTGAATATTGTAATTAATAATACTATCACAACCTCCTAATGAAAGATAAGTTTCTGTATAAAAACCTGCTTCGTACCAGATTCCGCTTATCAATAATGAATCGTTATCACAAACATCATAGTCGATAGTTTCATTGAAATTATCGTATACAATTATTTCAGTATTCACGATACTATCACAGCCGTAATAGGAAATGAATACATCGGTATAGATACCTGCCTCTACTCCAGAATTAGCAGCTTCGCCTTCACACATTTCCATCACCACATCTATTTCGATTTCATCACTAATGATAACATCTGTAGTAATTATACTATCACAACCGTTTTGGGAGGTATAGGTATTTGTATGAACACCAGATTCTGTAATTAATTCTCCATTCAACTCAATAGTACTGCCATTACACAGATTAATTGTTTCCACTTCATTGAATACGTCGAGGACAGTCAGATTGGTAATAATTATGCTGTCACAACCGTTTATCGTTGATAGGCTGTCAATATATTGACCAGAAATGGTATAAACCGATGTCTCAACCTCATATTCTTCCCCTTCGCAGATAACCATATCATCGACTATTAAGAATTCAGCATATACGATAATCGTGGTCGTAACTATACTGTCGCAGCCAGAAGTCGCAGTCAGTATGTCTATATAGATTCCATCCATATCATAAATGCTACTGCCTACCACAATCTCTTCTCCTGTACATATCTCTAATATCTGTGAGAACTGTATCTCATTCACTATTGTCAATACAGTCGTAATTATACTATCGCAACCACTTACTGATGTGAATGTATCTGTATAGGTTCCGCTTGCAGAATAGGTGTTTGTTCCTATTGTAATGCTTTCGCCTTCACAGATGGATAATTCATTTGTAGTAGCAATCTCGTCTGACACTGTCAAGACAGTT
>JBNMOV010000197.1:0-8586 GCA_051275765.1 Maribacter sp.
GCTGAAAGGCGGAACTTCAATATTTAATTTTTGGTATTTGTGTAATTGTTTTTTGTTTTATATCTTTAAAAAGAGAGTTAGAATGAACAAAGCAACATCGTTCAAAAACACGGGGAACTTTTCGTTTTAAATTTTGAGCATCCTAATTAATAAGATATTTGGACGAGCGTAATATACTCAGTTCCTATAAAGTATTGGAGAAGTATTTAATCGTGAGTGTTGATGGTGTGGAGCACTTCAAATCTAAGAAAATAAATTGTGATTGTTGTTTGAGCCGTAATCATGGTAATGGAAGTAAATCCTTTTATCATAGTATGTTGAGTGCGGCTATTGTGAATCCCTATCAATCGGAAGTATTCATTGCGGACAATGAGCCTATCATCAAGCAGGATGGTGCTGTAAAAAATGACTGTGAGCGTAATGCGGCCAAGCGTTTATTTAAAAAATTAGACAGTATATTTATCTATGAACCAATTATTTACGTATTGGACGCCTTATATTCCTGTGCACCGATTTTGAAACTTATCAGCACTAATCCTAATTGGAAATACGTTGCCAATATTACAGAAAAAGGACATAAATATCTGTTTGAATAGTTCGATGAACTTAATAGAAAAGGGCAGGTGGAATGGAAAGATTTCAGAAAAAAAAGAGACCGATATAAAGTAGGTTTTGTTAACGGTTTGGCACTCAATAAATCTAATCCAAAAGTGACGGTCAATATGATTTATTGTCGGTTCAAACCGGAAGGGAAACCTGAAAAAGTTTTTAGTTGGATTACCAATATACCACTAACGAAATCGAATATTAAAACAATGATAGATATCGGACGCAGCAGATGGAAAATAGAAAATGAGGTATTTAATACGCTCAAAAATCAGGAGTACAATTTCGAACACAATTATGGGCATGGTAAAGAAAATTTATCTACAGATTTCGCTTTTCTAATGATGTTAGCTTTTACCATAGATCAAATTCAACAACGTTGTAAAAGATATTTTAAATCCCTCCATAAAGGATTGGTTACTAGAATTAAAATATGGGATGCTACCCGTTCTATATTTAAAATAATTCGCTGTGAAAGCATGACTCAATTGCAAGCTAAAATACTGGAAATATATCAGATACGATTAAATTACTTTGAGAATTGCTGATTTTGTAGCGTTTTACAGAATATTTATACTATTATCTCTACTGAAGCCTATCAGAGATTATTTCAAAATACTCCTCGCTGCCAATCTCCCTGTCTTCATTGCAGCATTGATAGAGCCATTATATAAATGATCGCCACAGATAAATAAATTATCCTTGATTTTGTAGTTTTCAGCAGTGAGGTAATTCACTACATGATCTTGCTTAGGCAATGCATAAGGAATGTGATAGGTTTTAAGATGTTTCCATGTAGCTACATCCTTGAAATAAGGTTCTAAATCTGTTTTGACTAATTTTTCTAAATTGGGAATTTCTTGCTTATCATTAGGAATTACGCTGACGGAAATAAGAGATTTTCCAGCAGGAGCATATTGTTTAGAAACATGATTCATACAGCAGATATTATTGACATATTCTGCTTCTGGCGTGAGCATGATAGCAGGATCTTTATAATCAAAATTATCTACTAAGAAGTATAGGTTAGTTACAGATTGCGAAGCTATTTTTAATTTATTGTAATATTTCCCTGCTAGATTTCCAGCTTCTGTGGCAATTAATGTCACATCTGCTTCTATTGTTTGTCCATCTCGAGTAAAAACAGTATTTCCTTCAATAGATACTACTTCTGTATTAAAAAAGAATTCGCTATTTTTTAATTTACTTGCCAATTGTTTAGGAATCTCTTCCATTCCCAAAGCAGGAATAGTCGCAAATCCCTCAGTAAACATTTTGAATACGTAATGAAACATCTGACTGGATGTTTCTAGCTTATTGTCTAAGAAAATACCTTTATAAAATGGCTTCCAGAAAGAATCGATATAAGTTGGAGAAAAATTATCTTTTAAGAATGCAATAGTCGTATTATTCGCATTAGCAAAAATATTATCAATACTATTTGATTTACTTTTTTTCTTTAATTTAAGTGTATTCCATTTATCAGAAAGGGAAGGAATAGAAGAAAAAACAGTCTTAAAAACTAGAGATAATTCCCTCGCCGGATCGCCTATTTCCTTTAATCCATCTTTCGTAAAGATAGCAGAACCAGCCATAAAATATTTCAAATCCAACGCATCATAATCCAAAACAGCTTTGGCTTCTGGATATGCTGTCAAAAAAACTTGGAATCCCCTATCCAGTAAATATCCATCTACCTTATCCGTTTTCATCCTCCCTCCTACTCTATCAGATTTTTCTATAATATTAACCTGATGTCCTTCTTTTTGCAAGTAATACGCCGCCGTCAATCCTGAAATTCCTGCTCCTATAATATTGATCTTCATAAAATGTCTTGTTTGTCTTCCAATATAAATACAATTCTATAAAAAGGGTTGACAAACTTAACAAATTAAACAATATTAATTATTTTAACCATACCACCAATTGGTATTGCTTCTTAGCCAATACGCCAAAAAACTTTTTCATCTACTTACTTAAATCCAAAAATACCCCCACAGAATAAGATGGTGCAGCAGCGATTATTTCTCCTTTAAAAGCAGAAGCATAGCCTAATGAAAAACCTACTTTTTTAGTGATATAATAGGCTACATCTAGGGAATAACTGACATATTCTGCATTATTAGCAAAAAGACTAGTACTAGTCGTCGTTTCTGCTGTTGCTCCGTTTTTGAAGGACTCTACCGCATTTAATTTTGCTGCAAGCCACAGTTTATTATTGAAAAATCCTACCCCATATTCCAAGCCATATCTGAATTCTTCTGAAAATTGATTCGTCCTATTATTGAAACCTACATAAGCACTGACATAAGAACTGACTTTTTTCTTTTTGCCTAATTGAAACCCTGTACCTGCATCTATTTGCAACATTTGATTGAATTCGCCATCGCCTGTTTGTAAATTACCAGATGTACCAGCAGATGATTTTCCTGTTGGAATTCCTAGGAATAAAGTAGCTGAAATAGGAATTTTACTTCCTTTTTTCGTTAATCCATATTTGATACCCAAATCTATATCCCCAAAAGCATTGATTGCTTCTCCCTGTGTAATGATTTCCTGTGTAGTATTGGAACGTACATTATTGATATAATTACGACTCAATAATGGAGCATAAGCGATGCCTGTCAAGCGATCAGTAAAACCATATTCTGCATATAAAGCAGTATTAAATATACCTGTAGTTACATTAGGATCTATTCCTCCTGAACCAGTGTAATGCTGATTAAACACCACCCACCACTCAGATATTTTAATATAGGCTTTTCCTTTTTTCTGTGGCCAAGGACCTCCTGCCTGAACGGATGAAATAAAAATCAATGAACAAGCTATGAGAACAATATATTTTTTCATGATTGGATTTTTTGGAATTATTGAATTTCTCCATCTCCTACCTTTACGCTGAAAGGTTTGCAGAAATAAACGACATAATCATAATCTGATAAAGCAACATCTGGAATGGTATAAGAATGCGTTCCAGAAAATACTTGGACAGCACCTATTTCGTATGCGCTAGCCACTGAATTCGCATTATTAGATAAATAGACATATAAACCTGGTAAGGCTGTGGAAGCATTATAATTATTGGCAAATTCCAATTTTACGCCACTTCCTTCTTCTGATAAAATAAAATCGCCAGAAAGAGCATAGGTACTTGTCGTATTAATTGTGCCAGTGCGATCTTCGTTGATTACAATAGTTTCCTCTCCTACTGCTACCGAAACAGAATCCGTATAAACTATAGTATCAGCATCATATGATGCCACGATCACCGCAGTACCTAATTCCAAGGCTGTAGCCATTCCAGAATTATTGATACTAATCACGTTGACATTCAAACTATTCCATTCAATATCTACATTTTCTGTTTGACCAATATTATTCAAAAACATCGCTTCGAATAAATAATCTGTATTGATTCCTATACTATCTGGTGCATTCAGAATTCTCAATTCTGCGTCCTGACCATCAAGGACGAAATCGTCGCCAATACAACTTTGAATAAATATGGTAACGAGAAGTATATAAAATATTTGCTTCATTATATCTCTTATTTTGAGTACAATGATAAGGAGTTTTGTTGCTTTATATTATCGTCTTGCGGACAGAGGAATTGGCTTTAATTTATAACATTACAATTACGAAAATAGAAGTATCTAAAATCTCACGAAGGAACTATCACATTCAAAACCCTATCCAAAATATAATATTCACAAGGAGCTTCTCCAATAAATTCTCCATCTACTTCTAAGTAAGTAGATCGATCTTCTCTGGCTTCTACTCGTACCATTTTGACTTGGTGTGTTTTTACCTTTTTATTTTTTGCCAATGTTCCCAAAAATAAACTAGGTGTAATTAAGACAACTCCCAATTTTGATACGCCAGTATCATAACTCAAGGCAAGCAAACCATCATTAGAAACAGCATGAGGGACTAATTGCATTCCTCCTCCAGAATATTTACAAATCCCTACATTGATACTATAAAATTCATTTTCAAATTCTTTCCCATTGAAAATAACAGCTGCCTTTCTATTCTTATATTTCAGTAATTGGCTTATCACTAGCCATAGATATACAAATTTACTGACTACAGGATTCTTTCCTTCAGTTGTCAATTTTCCGATATAGCCATCATATGCCATACCTGCCACATTCACAAAATAGCGTTTTTTCTTTTCGCCATTGGAATGATAATCTACTATGCCTATATCTTGTTGGAATATTTTTTCGTTTTTAATCTGAGGAATCCATTTTTTAAAATCCTTAGGAATTCCATGCGTTTTAATCCAATCATTGCCTGTTCCCACAGGAATCAAAGTATATAAAATCTTTTTGGAAGATACTTCTTTTTGAGTAAAGATACCATTGACTACCTCATTATTGGTACCATCTCCACCTATAGCGATGATTTTCCGGTAGCCCTTTAATATGGCATCTCTTGTCAACGTAATCGCATGTCCTTTTCCTGTTGTTCGACCTACTTCATATTCAAATCTGTTTTCTTTGAATAGTTGTTCCATCTGCGGCCAGTATTTAAGTGCTTTTCCTCCTCCTGCCACAGGGTTTAATACGATATACCAGTCTTTTATGTGTTCGTTTGACATTTTACTATGTTGGCTTGTTCTCAGCAAAGTTAAGAGTTTGTGAGGAATTTAATAATTTATTTAAAAATGCCTCTTTTTAAATTATACTTCGTTCCAAAAATACTCACTATGCTATGGCATAGCTCCACTTTTTGTGCCTTGTTTAATTTAAAAATCGACTATTTTAGGTCGTTTTGTAAATAAGCACTAAGACCATTGGAATTTCCTTATGATTGAAAACCTAAACAGTTAATTTTCAGTACATTGCCAAACATCAAACCCTAATGGTCTGCTACTGTTTGGTGAAAGGTGTGCATATTTATTACACCTCAATTTTATTCTAAAAATTAATTTCCTCACAAGCTCTAAATAAAAAAAAGCCTAGCAGAATCATCTGCTAGGCTTTCAAAAATATAAGTGTATGCTTTAAAACAGGTTACTTTCTTAACCCATTTCTGCTACTACTTCTGTTACTTCTGGTATCATTCTTTTCATCATACCTTCTATTCCTCCTTTCAATGTTTGAGTAGAAGATGGACAACCACTACAAGCTCCTTGTAATTCTACTGTCACGATACCTTTTACGAATGATTTGAATTCTATATTTCCACCATCCATTTCTACGGCTGGCTTCACATACGTTTCAATCAGGTCTTTTATTTTCTTTACAATTTCTTTTTCATCCTCAGAATACTCAATATCGCTTTTCTCTTCCTCGAATTGCTCCATCGCTTCAGCAAATCCATCTTTCACGATCATCTCCTCACTTTCCACATATTCTTTGATATCCTCCTTCAATCGAAGCATAATATCTTCCCATGCGAAATTGAATTCCTTACTTACTGTCACGTAATTGTTACAGAAATAAACTCCTTTCACATAAGGCTGAGAAAAAAGGCTTGTAGCAAAAGGAGACCATTCCTTAGCTATCTCAGCATCTTTAAAATCTGCTGTTCCTTTATATAACATTCTATTCGTCACAAACTTAAGCGTCTCCGGATTTGGGGTTTGCTCAGTATATATCATTACAGGATTCTTAACTATCTGCTTTTCCATCGTACTATTTTTTTACACTGCAAAGTTAATCTATTTCATAACAAATAGGAAGGTATTTGTGTTCAATTAATTTAATCTAATTCTAAATTAACTAAAAGAAAGTCAATTTCTTAGTCATTAAAAATGCAAAACAATAGATTGACATGATTTCATATTTGAATCTAAGTATATTTGTTTTTTTCATGCAGAAGTAATTCTCTATTCATAAAAACGTTTTTCCTAATGATGAAATTTATTTATTCTTTCCTTTTTATCCTTTTATCCATTTCAATATTCGCACAAGGAACGCCTGAGTATTCCAGAGCTAAAATCCTTTTAGAAAATGAAGAAAGTATTCATGAATTGAATGCTTTGGGGGTACTCTGCCATGGTCATCATGCGAGAGGAAGATATTTTATCAGTGATTTTTCCAAAAGAGAAATAAGAATTATCAAAGAAGCAGGTTTTGAAGTAGAAATACTGATTGATGATGTACAAGGACATTATGTCGATCAAAACGAACATGCTCACGATCACAGAGCAGGAGAAACCGATTGTTCAGATCCTAGTGAAGAAGGTATACAAACGCCTGCTAATTTTGAATTAGGAAGTACTGGAGGATATTTGACTTATGCTGAATTATTAGCAGAATTAGATGAAATGCATAATCAGTATCCTAATCTTATTTCTGCTAAAGCTCCTATTTCTACTACATTATTGACACACGAAGGAAGAGAAGTACAATGGGTCAGAATCTCTGATAATCCAATAATGGATGAAGATACAGAACCAGAAATATTATATAGTGCTATCACTCATGCTAGAGAACCAGGAGGTATGATGCAAATGGTTTTCTATATGTGGTATCTCTTGGAAAATTATGATAGTGATCCAGAAATTAAATATTTAGTAGATAATGTTGAAATGTATTTTGTGCCATGTATCAATCCAGATGGCTATATATATAATGAAACTACGAATCCTAATGGCGGCGGACTTTGGAGAAAAAACAGAAGGGATAATGGCGATGGTACTTTTGGTGTAGATTTAAACAGAAATTTTGGCTACGCTTGGGGTGATGATGACAATGGATCTTCTCCTAATACAGACTCTAATACTTACAGAGGTCCATCTCCATTTTCCGAACCAGAAGCACAGTTAGTGAAGATATTTACAGAAAACCATGATTTCAAAATTGCTTTAAATTATCATACTTTCAGTAATTTGTTATTAAGACCTTGGGGACATACGAATGACCTGCCTGCGGATGTAGATATCTTCGATGCCTTTGGTCAATTAATGGTGGAAGATAACGGATATGCTTATGGTGGTGCTGAAGTCATTGGATATTTTGTGAATGGAGATTCTGATAGCTATATGTATGGTAATGAGGGAGTTATTGCTATGACTCCAGAGGTAGGTAGTAATTTTTGGCCACCTCTAGCTGAAATCGAAGATGATGGAAAAGACAATTTATTACCTAATTTATATGCAGCTAGATTTGTATTGAATTATGGTAGAGCTGTAGAGGATAATAATCCTGATAATTTGGCGAGTTTGAATGGCTTATTGGATTTTACTGTAAAGAAATACGGAATGCTTGATGGCGATTTATCTGTATCGATTTCTTCGCCTAGCATGGTCAATACTTCTACTATTATTCCCTTGTCATTGAGTCATTTACAAGATGAAAATGTGGGTTTTAATTATGAATTAGATCCTAGTATAGAGCCTGGCGATGAGATTACTTTCACTATCAATATTGATAACGGAGAACATACATTCCAACAAGAATTTAAGAAAGTATTTGGCGAACCAACTAGTAATAGTATCGTAGTTTCAGATGCTGGAGATAATATGGATAATTGGGAATCAGGTACTTTTTGGGGTATTACCAATGCTCGTTTCCATTCTGAACCAACGAGTATTGCAGATTCTCCACAAGGCGATTATCAAGATGACAATACAGCCTACCTGAATCTTTCTAGTCCTCTAGATTTATCCAATGCTACTGAGGCATATATTACCTTCAAGGCAGAATGGGATATAGAAGCAAGTTATGATTACTGCCAATTACAAGCTGCCACGACATCCAATAATTACGAGGCACTTTGTGGAAGATATACTACAGATGGTTCAGGAAATCAAGCAACAGGCGAACCACTTTGGGATGGTACGAAAACTGGTTGGGTCACAGAAAAATTATTATTGGATGGATGCTTAGGAGAATCGAATGTTTCCTTAAGATTCGTATTAGAATCCGATAATTTTGTGAGTGGTGATGGCTTCTTTTTTGATGATTTCAATATCGTCGTAATCACTGATGGAGAAACCAGTATACATGAATTTACTGCCAATGATTT
>JBNMOV010000198.1:0-8557 GCA_051275765.1 Maribacter sp.
ACATCGTTATTTTTCTCCACCGTAGCTAAGGCTACGCTGTCAAAAAATGCCTCGCCATATTCCAAAATAATCTCATCAAAATATTAAACAACTTACTTTACAGTGTATTAGCTTGACTAACTACTAAGGAAAAACTAGCGAATTAGTTAAAGGTTGCACCTCTGGCTTAACCTGAGTAAATACAATTATCTATTCGTATCTTATTTATTATCTTTCATATATAACATTATTCACTGTCACTAATCCACATTTAAAATATACCAAATCAGTGTCAAAAATTAATATTCTATCGTGTTTAAAACAATAAACATTAACACAATATCCTAGAATATCTTTAAAATAATAAAATTAAGGAATAGCAAAAAAAGCATTCTCTTCTTCCAAAAATCATTTTTTTCAAAAAAAATACAAAAAAAGTAAATATTTTTTCTGAGTACTCCCAAAAAATATTTTCTAGCCTATTTTACATGACAAATTACATGTATATAAATCAACCTAATTAATAATATTATACATATATAATTAAAAAAATATTTATTTAAGTCAAAAAAATATTTCGTTAATAAATAAAAATTAAATACTGGCTTGAAATTTGCTTGCAGAAAAAAATTTTGTTTTTCCCAAATCCTCTTTTATATTTGAATGAGCAATACATATCAAACAATCAACACCATCACCTAAATTTATTTCGTGACGTATCAATTTACTATATTATAGAAAAAATTATTCGTTTTAGGTTCTAAAGGCTATTCATTCTTCATTTTTAGCTATATTTATTTGGTACATTTTAAATAAAAAACTTATGATTCGCTCAATTATCTTTTTAACCTGTATTTTAATTCCTGTATTGCAATTAGCTACAGCTCAACACACTAATGAGCATAATCATAATAATACTGACGAAATAATTAGATGTGGATTTATCTCGACTAATCCTAGCGTAATGGAGAACGCTGTAAATTTTGAGCGATGGATGGATGATAAAAAAACCAACCTAGCTTCAAGAGATGGAGAAGAAGTCATTAATATACCTGTCATTTTTCACATCTTACACCAAGGTCAGGCGATAGGCACAGGTTACAATTTAAGTGAAGAACAAATAAATGCTCAGATAGACCAAGTAAACAATGACTTGAGAAGAATGACTGGATCTAGTGGATTCAATTCATTCGCTGAAGGAGCCGATACGAAAATACAGTTAGTACCTGCTATATATGATGAAAATGATAATGAATTAGTGGAAGATGGTATTAATAGAGTCAATACAGCTACAGTAGGATTGGGGACTGGAAGTTTCAGCAAAAATTATATGAATAGTACTGTCAAGCCACAGACACAATGGAATCCAGAATTATACCTTAATATATGGGTAGCTCCATTGTCTGTTGGATTACTTGGATTTGGACAATTTCCTGAAGCTAGCAGTTTAGATGGCGTTAATTCAAATGGTACAGCTAGTACTGATGGAGTAGTTATTCTTTATAAATCTGTAGGAAGTACAGATAATCCTAATGCATTGGCCACTGGCGGTTATGCTAATTACAATAAAGGAAGAACTTTGACACACGAGTTAGGGCACTGGTTAGGATTGAGACACACTTGGGGAGATGGCGGCTGTAGCACTGATGACTATTGCTCTGACACACCTCCTACTGGTTATGCTAACTACAACTGTAATAGTGCTTCTTCTTGTGGTCACAATGACATGATAGAAAATTATATGGACTATACATACGATGCTTGTATGAGTGTATTTACGCTAGATCAAAAAACTAGAATGACAACAGTCATGCTGAATTCTCCTAGAAGATTGCCATTGATGACTTCTGACAGAGCTGGAGTCATAGGCACTCCACTTCCTGTTGAATTGATAGATTACAATGTAAAATTAGTAGAGGATCATACTATTAGTACTTGGTCTACTACTACAGAAACAAATAATAGCCACTTTATTGTGAGCAAAAGTTCTGATGGAATTCGTTATGAAGATGTTTCTATTATTGAAGGAAAAGGAAATTCTAGTGAGTTGAGTTCTTATGAATTTATTGATGATAAGTTATTTGTAGGAAACAATTATTATAGATTAACTCAAGTGGACATAGATAGAAAGGCTACTCAATTAGGAACAAGAATCGTTGCATATTTTAGTGGATTAGATATTAAGCTTGCTCCAAATCCTGCCAAGTCTTATGTTAATCTTAAATTCTTTTCTAAAAGCGACAAAGCGACTGTTATTCAGATTTATAATGTACAAGGAAAGTTACTTCAAGGTTACGAAAAGACAGTAGATAAAGGAACAAGCCAAATGCGTATAGATATTGCATCCTTACAGACAGGAATGTATATCATTAGAGTTATTCAAGATGATAAACAACAAATCACAAAGAGATTTAATAAAATTTTATAATCATTAATCATATTAAATAGAGTAAGCTAAGACTCAGGCATACTACCCTATTTTAAAGCGGTGCTGATTTTCAGTATCGCTTTTTTATTGAACTACTTTTTTCCTAATGAAAACTCCTCCTAACCTCCAACAAAAAACTAAGTATAATTTCCTCTCCTTCGGGAAGGCGAGGGCTTAAAACAAAAAAACAGGATGCAGCTTCGCTGCATCCTGTTCAATATTATAGGATTTATATTCTTCCTACTTTTTCGTCTTCAACATTCCCATAACTTGCTTATAAACATTAGCTCCTGTAAATCCGAATTTTTCATCCAGTACAGTATAAGGAGCAGAATATCCAAAATGAGTCATACCAAATACCTTACCTTCACTCAATACCAAACTTTCTAAAGTCACAGGAAGTCCAGCAGTTAAACCAAATTTAAGTACACCAGTAGGAAGTACTTTATTCTGATAAGCTTTAGTTTGATTTCTGAATAAACCTTCAGATGGTACAGATACGATACGTACTTTCTTTTTCTTCTTTGTCAATAAAACAGCACCTTCAATCAATGTCGCTACTTCAGAACCATTTGCTAATAAGATAACATCTGGTGTTCCTTCACAATCTTGTATGATATAAGCTCCTTTTTTGGTGTCTTGAGCTTCTCTATAACGACTTCTACCCTTAGCAGGTAAATCCACTATATTTTGTCTAGAAAGAATTAATCCAGAAGGAGAATCTCTATTTTCTAATGCCAATCTCCATGAAACAGTCGTTTCGGCTGCATCAGCTGGACGAAGTGCTAGGAAACTATTATTACCAGAGTGATTCTTCATTTTTTCCAACAAACGAATCTGAGCTTCTTGCTCGATAGGCTGATGTGTAGGTCCATCTTCTCCTACTCTAAATGCATCATGCGTCCAAATAAAGATCACTTGCTGCTCCATCAATGAAGCCACACGAATCGCTGGTTTCATATAATCAGAGAACGTAAAGAAGGTAGCACAAGCTGGAATAATTCCACCATGTAGACCCATTCCTGTCATTACAGCTGCCATCGTCAATTCTGCTACACCTGCCTGTAAGAAATGTCCACTAAAATCTCCTCTTTGAAATTCTGTGGTCTTCTTTAGGTAGGCTTCTGTCTTATCACTATTGCATAAATCAGCAGAAGAAATCACTAGATTTTCTACCTTTCCTGCCAAATAAGACATCACAGCTGCAGATGAATTACGCGTAGCTGTATTTTCTTTATGCTCTACTGCTTTCCAATCAATCTCTGGTAATTCTCCAGAAAGGAATAAATCTAGTTTAGCAGCTTTTTCCTTATTCTTCTTAGCCCAAATCTTATATTTATCCTTTCTAGCAGTAGCTTTCTTCTTCTTTTCTGCTAATACTTTCTTGTAGAATTCCTTTACATCACCAAAGATATTAAATGGACTATTTGCACTTCCTCCCAATCCTTCTACTGTCTTCTCAAAAGATGCAGCAGATTTACTCAATGGCTGACCATGCAATTCAACTTCGCCTTCATAGCCAGAACCATCTTCTTTCACTACACCCTTACCCATTATCGTTTTTCCAATAATAAGTGTAGGCTTATCTTTTTCAGCATTTCCTGCCTTGATCGCTTTTCTGATAGCATCATGATCATTTCCAACTATCGTGATCACATGCCAGCCCCAAGCCTCATACTTCATCGCAGTATCTTCGCCAGTCACTTTATCTACTACTGTAGAAAGTTGAATGTCATTCGCATCATAAAACATCACTATCTGTCCTAATCCTAAATGACCTGCTATTCTTCCTGCTCCTTGAGAAATTTCTTCTTGTACACCTCCATCAGAAATATAGAGATAGGTTTTATGTTCTACGACCTTACCAAATCTAGCCTGCAAAAAACGCTCTGCTATAGCTGAACCTATTCCAAAAGCATGTCCCAAACCTAATGGTCCAGAAGTATTTTCTATACCTCTTTTCATGTCCACTTCTGGATGTCCAGGTGTACAACTACCCCACTGTCTGAAATCCTTAATGTCTGCTATAGAATAATTTCCTAATAAGGTTTGTATTCCGTATAACATTGGCGACATGTGACCAGCATCCAGATAGAAGCGATCACGCATAGCCCAAGTCATATCACTTGGATCATAATTCAGGAATTCTGAATAAAGAACGTGGACAAAATCAGCACCACCCATAGGTCCTCCTGGATGTCCAGATTTTGCTTTTTCTACCATCGCAGCGGCAAGGATACGAACATTGTCCGCAGCCCTCATACTCAATTTTTTATTAGCTTTCACAAATTTAGAATTTGATATACTTAGAAATTACTCCTAGAAATGGTCAATAAATAAATTATGTTTTTATTTGACATTCCCTAAAAACGCACAAGATAAAAAGAAGTATCTCTTAAAGTAATTTTTAGAACAACTTCATGTTTAAATTTAGCATTTCAAATCTAAAACGTAAAGAACATGAGACTTGTTAACTGATGTTACCTAAGATTATGAATTTTTAAACTAAACAGCTTTTATTTAAACGCTAGAGAAAAATTGGAATAAATTTAAATTAAAAAATTGATAATCAATTTTTAATATCAATAAAACCTTCTTAATATTTTGTAAACAACTTCTAAATAAGTAACCATTTTATATGAGGATTTTTTAATGGCTTATCATAATTATAATTCATTGATTTTGTCTAGCATAAGGCACAGACCATTGGGGTTTCGAAAACCCCAATGGTCTCGCCAAGCTCCATGCACTACAAAATATTTTACTTCATAAAACAGCAAAATATTTAATTTACAGTGTACTTAGTCTAGCGTCTAACAAATACTGAAACGGACTTATTTCGATATATCTAGTAATTGATAAAAATGCCTAACATCACTTATTAATATTCCATCAATCTTCTAAAATAGGTTGTATCAATTTGTAAATCTTCTCTACCATAACTTCCTCACCCAATTCCAATCGACCTTGAACCCAACTCATCAAAATAGCATGAATTCCTCCAGCAAGAAATATGTCTATAAATTCGATTTCATCATCTGTTATAGTTTTTTTTAGTGCCTTAATTACAATTTTAGATTTTTCTCTTACATGCTCTATAGAAGGAGTAAGTAAATTAGCTTTTTTCATAAGGACAAAAAGCTCTTTATTCTTATACCATTGACCAACCAAATTCTTTACTAATTTAATCAATGTAAAATCCTCTTGTTTCATTAGTAGGTCAATAGATTTTGAAATAATCTGCTGATGCCTTTCTTCTAGTATATCCTTAATATCCGCATAGTTCCTATAAAATGTTTGCCTAGCTATTCCTGCTTTCTTTGTTAAACGGGAAATAGTAATCTTTTCAAAATCCATTTCATTACTCAGTTCAACCAATGCCAAGAATAACCATTCCTTGGTTCGTTGAACTCTTAGGTCTTCTTTTTTTGTGACACTCTCATTCACTTTGTCCATTATTATTAATTTAATTAGCTTTTGTCATCATTCACTCTACAAACATAATATATTTGTAATATAAATTACATCTGTAACTTAAATAACAAGTGTAACATATGTTACACTTGTCGCATAAATAAAATAAAAATTTATGAAAAATTGGAAAATCATATGGATCATGGCTCTTTTAGTCATTATATCTATCCAATTGGGAACAGCTCAGCGTACTTTCAATATCACCATTATTTCTGATGATGCTGAAACTGATGATCCATTCTTTGAAGAGATGATTCAGACGGAAATCAAAACGATTACGGAAAACAAGTATATTGTTAATTTCCAACTCTTATTTTCTGCAAATAATTTAGATAATATTGCCAATAATATTGTACAAGCATATAATGATGAACAAACCGATCTAATTATAGGTGCTGGTATCAATACTTGCAATGCTTTGGCTTTAAAAAGTAGTTATTCAAAACCCACGATTGTCACTCTTATTTTAGATAATAAATTACAAGAAGTTGGTATTACCCCAGAAGGAACATCAGGTAAACCTAATTTCGTATATATTCAATCTCCCTTCAATATTAAAAGAGATTTCCAGACCTTATATGAAATTAAACCTTATCAAAAGATCGCTATACTTGGTGAAAATCTAAATGAAAAAAATGCGTTTGACTTAGGTCCATATTTCGAAAAACAACTAGAAGGTATAGATGCTACTCACCAATATATTCCCATAGAAAAAAATGTCCAGAATATCATCAATAATTTATCTTCTGATATTGATGCAGTTTATTTACTTCCAATGTTTAATATTTTAGATGATAAAGAAATAGAAACATTACTTTCTGCATTGAATGAAAAAAAACTCCCTGTATTTACATTATTAGAAGATCCTGCGATGGAACTTGGAGCATTTGGCGGATATGAATCCTCTCACAACGTATCAAAGATTCCAAGGAGAGTTGCTTTGAACACGTTAAAAATTATTGAAGGGAGAAAAGCAGAAACCTTACCTGTTAAAGTGCAAAATTTCACAGAGAATTTGCTCATTAATATGAAGACTGCAAGAAAGATTGGCATATATCCAAGTTGGGAAATGTTAGCAGAAACAACACTTATCAATGTCAATGAAATTGATACAGATAGAAGAATAAGCCTGCAATCTGCTATTGTTGAAGGATTGGAAAATAACTTGGATGCTAAGATGGCTGAAAAAGGCGTTTCTATTGCTAAAAAGGAGATCGATATTGCGAAGAGTAATTATTTACCTCAGGTAAATGCTCAAACTACTGGTGTATTACTTGATAAGAACACTGTTAATAATTCTTTTGGAACGAGAGGAAGGTTTGATTGGGCGGCTGGTGTTTCTGCTACCCAACTTGTATTATCAGAACCAGCAATGGCTAATGTTGCCATCCAAAGATTACTTTTTGAAAGCGAACAGCAATCCAAGGAGCAAACAGAATTGGATATTGTAAAAGATGTTACAGAGGTATATTTAGGCATATTACAAGCAAAGGAATTGGTTAACCTTAGGAATCAAAATGTCATCGCTACTAAAAAGAACTTTGACATTGCTAAAACCAAGGAAAAAATTGGTTACTCAGGTATCAATGATGTTTACAGATGGGAAAGTGAGCTTGCTCTTGATAATGTGGATTTAAATTCTTCACAAGCTAGATTGAATCAATCGAAGTTCAATCTGAATCTTTTACTGAATCGTCCTATCAGCGAAGAATTCCAAACCACAAATGTTGTTGTTTCTGATAGTCTATTGTGGGTGGCAGATGAACGATTACTACAATTAGTCAACAATCCTGGAAATCTAAAAAGGTTTGCTGATTTCCTTGTTTCAGAAGCATTTGCCAATTTACCAGAAATCAAGCAACTCCAATTAGCTGCCACCGCACAGGAACGTTCTCTTTTATCCCAAAAGAGAGCTTATTATACCCCAACTATCGCTCTTTCTGGTCAATATGATTATACCATCAAAAGAGTAGCTATTCCAGAGGGCTTACCAGAAGCAGGATTCAATAGTTCTTGGAATACTGCTATTTCCCTACAAATTCCAATTTTTCAAGGAAATGTTAGAAAACACCAAAAAGAGCAAACCAAACTGAATATACTTCAATTGGGCGATCAAATGGCTAACCTTAGAAATGTATTAGAATTCCAAGTAAGGGCTAATTTAGAAACTGCTGGTGCTTCCTTTAGTAATGTACAACTATCAAGGAAAGCAGCAGATGCTGCTGGGAAAAACTTCAAGATTGCACAGGATTCTTACCAACAAGGTTTGCTTAATATTACCTCTTTAATTGATGCCCAAAATGCTTATTTTCAAGCAGAAATAAATGCCACCAATTCAGTCTATCAGTTTATTATAGATTTCATGTCAGTGGAAAGATCCATTGGTTATTTCCATTTTCTTGCTGAAACGGCAGATAAGAATTCATTTTTTCAAAGGTTCGCTACCTTTAATAATAATTAAGTAATTGTTAGGGATTTAATACGCCATTTAAAAATATCAATCCTAATAACAAACGCTACAATTAATTACGAATGAAAAATACGCAGTACTTTCATTCGTAATTCGCAATTAAATCATCGAATAATTCATTTCCAATGAAAAATACATTCATATTGTTAGCTTTCTTTTTCTTACTGTCTTCTTGTACAGAAAAAAAAGAAGAAGTAAAAGAATTA
>JBNMOV010000199.1:0-8527 GCA_051275765.1 Maribacter sp.
ATGTTATTGCAGTCACTATCGTGAACAAGGCAATGTACCAAGCGTTTTCAAGACGCTTCCATACGATGGCACGAGTCAATACTTGTAGGAATTTTCTTCCGCCTAATTCCAAAACAGCGATAACTAAAACCATCGCTACGATGGATACTAAAATAGATACTAATTTGGAAGTACCTACCATTTCACTTTGCGTTATATACCATATGGTAACGCCTTCTGTTAGGGCTGAAATGATTTGTGCTACTTTCCCAATAATGTCAATACTAGGAGCGATAGGCCTGAATAGATTATAAAAATCTGAATTTGTGGCACTTGTTTCTGTCGCCCTTAATTTTACATTCTTTTTCATAAAAAACTTAATAAAACTTGTGAGTGTTTTTCCTTTTGGAATTATCAAGGCTACGCCAAGAGAATTCCAAAAGAATCACTCGAATAAAATAAAAAACTTATGGCTGTATGATGAATACTAAATTAAACGTATCACATGGATACAACATAAGTAAAAACCGTAAAATTATTGGTAAACACTATATAAATGGAGGATGTCCGGATAGAGAAGAATTACTACTTGATAACAATCGATACACCCTTTAGACGTAGATATATGTTAATGGTCACATTTTTTTTTGAAATATTTTGATAAACAGGTATTTGTAGTTTTTATTATCTTACTAAGAAACAGATATTCGTAGATTTTATCTACGAATCGATATGCTTCATATAATATGCAGTATTTATATGAAGCATATTTAGGATGTAGATGCAATCTACATCCATCTGTTTCTTTGTAATTTGATAACTTATCATACCTTAGAGTATGACAACAACTCATTACTATTTATAACAAATTTAATATGAAATATCTAAATCTAATTTTAACAATATCCTTTTCTTTCATCTTGCTCATATCTGCTTGTAAGAAAGATGAACCTTTACCTCCATGTGAGGGAACGATGTTTGGAATGCCAGTAGAGAATACAGGCTTGGATGATTCGTTTTGTAAACCTACTTGCGAGTGTTTGGATTTTAATTCCAAGACATTTTCTGCTGATGAAATTATAGCATTGAAATCATGGGAAATCAATACGCCTTTTGCTGAATTAACAGATAATCCATACGATGATCCCGTGGCAGAAAATGATGATATGGTTTGTGCGATTATCATAGAAAATCTAGCAGATAGGATTTATCGTTTAGGAAACTATATAGATACTGAAACTGCTGAGGCTGCTAATGCTATTGTTACGCACCATGATGCTTGTGGACTTTGTTCTACATTGACAGATTTTGCTGTTTATGCAGAAAATAGAGATATAGGTGATGGCGTAAGAGCTTGTGGTTTGAGTACTTTTGGTCAGCCAATCGAAAATTTAGTGGAATGTATAGAGGCTTTAGGATTCACTAAGCCTTGTGCTCAAATTTGGGCATATAATACCATGAACACAAGAGAAAATTGCCTCATTCCGTGTATTACTAATCCAATTTATCATAATCCAGATGGAACATTAAGTGATTGTTTACAATGTGATGAAGATGTAAGTGGACCAGTTTTCAAGGTAGAAGCAGGAAGAACGAGAAGAAACACTGGATTAGCATCTAGTATCTGTCGTTTTTGTGAGGAAGTGAAGCCAGTGAAGCACGATTATCCATTTTAATTTAACTAAATTTTGAGGTATTAAGGTGCTGAAATATGCTGCACCAGATCTCCATATACATAACAATTAAGAAATAAAAAATCCCTTCAGGAAACTTCCTGAAGGGATTTTTTTAAATATACCTAGCGGTATTCGCTTTACAGATCACCATCAGTATCAATTGCTTGATTTTCAGTAGCTATGAATTTTTGACAATCCGAAAACCAATTAATCTCCAGTATAAGAATCATCTCAAAATCTTAGCATATCAATATCTATCAAGAACAACCCACCACTGCAGGTTCATTATATCGTTCTATGCCAGGCAACTGATTTTTAATTTGTTGCATCTCAGCATCTCTGCCCCATTTATCATAAGTCGTCATCATATTGAGTTTGATGAAGTACTTTTCATTCTCTGTAATATCCTGAATACTCAATGCCTCATTATAATTATCTATAGCTAATTGAAAAGCAACATCACTATTTTCTTCGTATGCTTTTCCAGAATAAGCCCTACCTTTTCCATGATACAATTCTACTTGTATATTTAGTTGTTGACTTTCTGCCAAGCCAATCGCCCGTTCATAATCCTTGATCGCTTCTATCCAATTTTCATTTCTTAAATTGGCATGTCCTTTCTTTTTCTGATAGCAGATTTCTTCTGGATTCAAAACAATAGCAGAACCATAATCAGAAGCCGCATTACCAAATAATTCTATCATACTATAAGCATCGCCCCTTGCGATATAAATTTCATCCTGCTGATTATCAATTTCCAAAGCATCCGTAAAATATTGGATCGCACGATTGAAATCACCTTTTTGATACTTGCATTTTCCTAAGTAATAAATTGGTTTCCAATTACGAGGAGAACTATCCCTTAATTGAATGAAATCGCCCTCAGCAGAAGAAAGATATTCGCCACCCATTTCTAGATAACATTCGCCTCTTTTTCTATAATAATCCAAAGGTACTTTCTCGATCGTTTTCATCTTGATTTCAATAGCGAAAGTAAAGGAATTCGACGCTTCCCAATACAATAAGGAAATCTTCTGCATCTTACCTAATTCATAATAACGTGCTGGATCTGTTCCACTGATACCAATCGCTTTTTGATAATCTTCCATAGCCAAATGGCTATCGCCAAAGTCAGCATGAAGCCGAGCTCTATTTTCATATAATAAATCATTAGGATCTAATTCGATTCCTCTATCATAATATTCCAATGCAGCATATCTATCATCAAGTTCTGCCTTTGCCAATCCTAAATCATTACAAAGCATGCCTATTTCTTGGAATGATTCATCATTCTCAGCTACAGAAAGTGCTTGTTCCAAATGGAAAGAAGCATTATTATAATCTCGTTTGTTGAGGTACATTCTTCCTTTTTGGTAATAAGCATCTGCCAGATAAGGATTGATTTGAATCGCTTTTTTAAAGTCACTACTAGCTTTGGCATATTCTCCAAAAATAGAATTTGTTTTTCCTCTTTGATTATAGAGTTCTGCATCATTTTGATTGATGTCGATAGCTCTATCGTAATCACGAATAGCATTTCTGCTTTGTCCTATTTTCATATTGGCATAACCTCTAGCTTTCAGTGATTTCCAATCCTGCCCATTATTTTGGATGCAATAATCAAAATGCTTAATGGCTTCTTTCCAGTTGCCACTATGTCCTAAAGCAAGTCCATACATCCTTTGGAAAGGAAGTTCTTTCGCATCTCTTAAAGCGATTTTTGTTTTTTCTAACGCTTGTTCATACTCGCCCTTATCCATATGGATTTTCGCAGCATTCATAGCAGCATAAGAATGTATCAAACCTAAATCCTCTGCTTTATTCATGAACATATCTGCCTCAGCCACATGACCTTCATCATGCAAAATCCGTGCTTTTAAGGCATGAGCTTCTTCCATCGTAGGATCCAAACCAATCGCCATATCTACACTTGCACTGCATTCTCTAGGATCATACATTTCTAATTGATAACAAACTTCAGCATAATAATATCTGATTTCTGCTACATCTGGATATTGAGTAACTAAGCGTTGTAATTTACTAGCTGCTGCCTTTTCTTGTCCAGATCTATACATATACCATCCAGCTCTACTTTCTGTCAATGGATGATTAGGATAATTATTCGCCATAGCGAGTAATATTTCGCCAGCTCTATCCTTTTCTCCCAATTCCAAATAAGATAAACCCTTCAACGTACTCGCTTCTATATGCAATGGAGCTTCTATCAGTACCAAATTACTTTCGCCAATGGCATCTTGAAAATTTCCCTGTCTATAATGTACCCTTGCTCTCTGTAATCTAATATGTGGAGTCAATGTATCAAATTCTGTATGAATGGATTCTGCATAATCTGCCAAATCCAAAGCATTTTCCCACTTTCCTTCTCTAGTTGCTAGCTTACTTTCTAGCCAAGCCAGTTCTGCTGCATTGAAATGATTATCCTTTAATAATTGGATGTATTTTCTGGCTGCATCCAAGTAATTCAATTGTATATAACAGTAAGTCATTTGTCTGTAAGCATCCACAACTTCCTTTTCATTATTCACATCATCAAAATAAGTAATCGCCTGATCATAATCCTTTTTGATCATCAAAGTCATTCCTTTGATATAATCATATTCGAAATTACTCGCTCCTAGTCTTCGTATTTCAATCAACTCTTTTTCCACTTCCTGCACTCTACCTAGCTGAAGCAATATTTTTGCTTTTTCAATACGAATAGCTGCACCATCTTTGATAGCAATCGCCTGATTAATATAAGTAATCGCATCTTCTAATTTATTCGCATTTCTATATGCCAATGCTAGATTATGTATGTACCAATATCGTCTCCCTAGCTGTAAATTATTCCAATATGGATTAACTATTTCAATCGCCTTTTCTAAATCAAGAAACGCCTTTTTACGCTTTTTTAGTTGAGTCCTACATAGCCCTCTTCGAGCATAAGCTTCGTGATCCGTATTAGAATGTTTGATGACGATACTAAACTGCTCCTCAGCTGACTTGAATTTGCCCATCTCTTGAGCACAGACTCCAATATTGAAATAAGAATTGATACAATCCTTACCTATCTCTGTACTTTTGTCCAAGTTCTCTGGACAAAATTCGACTGCTTTAATATACGCCTTTGCAGCAGCCTTGAAATCGTTATTAGTTTGGTGTTTCTTTCCTGTGCTGTACCATTCTTTTACCTTAGAGGATTGTGCATCCACAGCATAGTGAAAGAATAATAAGGAAAGACAGAGAATGAGTTGAATTTTTATTGACTTCATCATTTGCAGAATAGTTAGATTCAGTGAATGAGTATAAATTTTATTTTGTAAATTATTGTTTATCAATAACTTAATGTATAAATAGTGATTTCGTTACAGATATATATATTATAAATGTGCAATAATGTTGCCAAACATATTTAAATTATTAATATTTAACTTGTTTGAAACAGATTAGGGAGGTTTTTAATGTGTAGAGTTGGGTATTCTCTGGTTTTTTCTTATTTTTATAAATACTCTATTCTGCTATTTGTGGGGGATTATTGTTGGAAGTGGGATAGGGTGGATATTGAATGCAAAATATATAAGACAAGAACTTTAGTGCTTTTTATACTTATTTTGTAGGAAGGAAATTAGTGTATATTCGTACGTTGATTTCAACTAAAAAAAATGAGAAAAAGGGTTAAAATTTTTTCTCATTGCTCAAGATAAAATTTGGGAGAAAAATTCTAGCGATAACAACTCTACTTCAATATTTAAATTCAATATTCTATCTGGTAGATTTGAGTTACTCCTCGATTTGAAAGAAGAGTGTTCTGGCGACTTTTATTTAAGTAATGATAATCAATATTTGTATTATTAATTTGCAACAGAAGAAGGGAATTTAGCTTTCAAAAAGACTCCAATTCAATCTGGGGAAATTTTGTCAGAGCACCACAGTAAAAAGAGGAAATTAAATAATGTAACTAACGATAACATATTTATAAATTTCAGAAAGTACAATCATGTATTTCAAGGGAATAGTCATAATTTAAAGAAAATAATTGTTGAGGCATCGGGTAATATTTTCTTGGATGATATAAATACTACAATAAAATTAATAGAAGGAAAAAAGGGAGTAAATGCTATCAAAGGAATGTAATATGGATATTTAAAAGAAGGTTATTTTTTGCCTGGCAATAGATTTTTTATCGCTGATATAAATGCTAGAAATCTGAATGAAACTATTGTGATTGACACAGAAGAACTTGAAATAATGAAGATGGGGAAAAATGTGAAATTTTATTTCAATGTGAACAATATCGATTGCAACTAATTTGAGTTCAGGTATGGAATTGTTCCCAAAGTCAGATTTGCGACATCTGTTACAAATCAAATAAATAGAAAATAAAAACAGAGCACAATAATATGCTTATGTCCATACTATTACACAGCATAAGTAGGAACTATTATCAGCAAAAAAAATAGTTATAATACATCAATCCAATGTACTAAGTCTTCCCAAAAACATTCATTATTTTTTTGTTTTTAATGCATCTATTAACTTATAACTTGCCACCGCATAATCAACCCTTCACCATATTTTTGTCCAACTATTTGACCAATTTCGTGTTTAGTACATATTTCAAATACTAGATTCACATTACATCATCTAATTATCAATCACAATGAAAATAATGAAAATCACATTATTAATCTTACTTATAGTAATCGTAGTAGCTTTTATTGCGATACAAATCTTTGCTGCGAGAGGACAAAAAAATATAGAAACGTACCCTTACGCAGTCAATAAAAAATACGATACATTTGAAATACGCAACTACGAAGCGACTTTATTTACTTCTGTAAAACTGCCTGGTAATGAATATAAAACTGGATCGAGCCAAGGTTTTTCTATTTTAGCAGGATACATTTTTGGTGGAAATGAAAGGAACGAACAGATATCTATGACCTCTCCTGTGTCCATGTCTTTGGAAGATTCTATGACGATGATGTTTATGGTTCCAAAAGAATTTAAAAAAGAAACGCTTCCTCAACCTAATCAATCGCGGATAGAATTTCGAGAAGAACCAGCAAAAATTGTTGCTGCCATTTCCTTTGGTGGTTGGGCTAATGATGAGAAAATAGAAAAGTATAGAGATCAATTAAAAGCAGCTTTAGATGCTGAGGGAATTACTTATACCAATAGATTTTACTTTTTGGGATACAATCCACCTTACGAATTTTTTAATCGTAAAAATGAAGTTATTGTTGAATTATGAAGTTAAGATTTTGATATAGGAGTTGCAAATGGTAAGGTGGGGCTTGTCTGAGTTTTGTTAACTGTTATGGTATTTGTAGAAGACGATTAGTAATCCTTGGATGTAGAATAAACGCCAGATATAAAATCCACTAGTGGATTTTATCCAGATATTGTAGGTGAAGTCCTGATGTTTATTTGTACTTTGTATGGCATTAGACGAACTCAACAAAAAAAATACAGAAAAAATATGTTTGGAATTAAGCACATAAAATTTGACTCAATGACTTATATTCTTCATTTTAAGAATGGGAATATAAAACGAGAGGGAAGAGGCCTTTCTTTTTTCTTTTTTGCTCCTAACAGTTCAATCGTTGCTATTCCAATGGGAAGTAATGATTTACCTTTTGTATTTAATGAATCTACGAACGACTATCAAACGGTAACGATTCAAGGGCAAATTAGCTATAAAATTAGCAATCCTAAAACCTTAGCTGATGTATTGAATTTTACAGTGCAAGATAATGGGCAGTATAAGAAGAATGATATTGAAAAATTAAATCAAAGAATTATCAATGAAGCTCAAACTGCGACTTCTGCTTACATTCATAGTATAAAATTAAAGGAAGCTATTCGTTCTGCAAAAGCAATTGAGGAAAATATAACTGAAGGACTTAAGTCTTCTTTAGCAATTGGAATGTTGGGGATAGAAATTCTTGGTGCTAATATTCTTGCAATTCAAGCAACACCAGAAATGGCAAGAGCATTGGAAACAGAAACACGTGAAAAATTGCAACAAGAAGCCGATCAAGCCATTTATGAAAGACGAAATTTTGCGGTTGAACAAGAGCGAATAATTAAAGAATCAGAATTGAATACAGAAATTGCAATTGAAGAAAAACAAAAGCAAATTGCTGAAAAGAAAATGGAATCAGATGTTCAGAAATCTGAAAACCAAAGAAAATTGAGAGAAATGAAATTGGAAGCAGATATTTCAATTGAAAATCAACGAAAAGCTCTCATTGAACAAAAAACAGCAAATGATAAAAAAGAAGCTGAAACAAGAGGTTATGTTTTAGAAACAACACTAAAACCTTATCGCGAAATGGATTGGAAAACTTTAACAGCTTTAAATAATAATTCAGATCCTCGCTTTAATATTTCCCTTGCATTTAGAGAATTAGCAAGTAATGCAGATAAAATAGGAAACTTAAATATAAGTCCTGATTTATTAGACTCCATTCTTAACGAAAAAACTAAAAAATGAGTTTCGAGTATGCAATAATTGTAAAGAGTAAAACTCGACTTGAAACGCTCATTGAAAGATTTAATACTAAAGCACAAGCTAAGTTTTACATTGAAAGACTTGGAGGTAATTTTGATGAATACGAAATTGAAGATGAGATATTTAAAGGCTCATTAAATTCTTTACAAACCCAATTATCTAAGGTTATTAAGAATAAAACGATAGATAGACAATACGTTTCTTCTTATATATTTTCTGAAAAAAATCTAATCGTTGTTATTGGACAAGATGGCCTTGTAGCAAACACAGCAAAATATTCTAATAATCTTCCAATAATTGCTGTAAACCCAGATACAGATAGATATGATGGTGTATTATTACCTTTTAACATAGG
>JBNMOV010000200.1:0-8496 GCA_051275765.1 Maribacter sp.
GTAGGAGTTGTAAGTGCAGCAGGAAACTCTGCAGATGCAATCACTTATAGCTTTACTGATGAAAATCCAGTAACAGGTATCAATTACTATCGCTTGAAAATGGTAGATCTTGACGAAACGTATGAGTATAGTGAGATTATCCAGATCAAGAGAACTGGTCAATCTACTATCAAAGCATTTCCTAATCCATTTTCAAAAGATATCTCAATACAGTTAACTGCATTGGAATCTGGTTTAACTCAGTTTATGGTGTTTGATATTACAGGAAAGCAAGTGATGGCTCAAGAATTAGAAATCCAAAGCGGTGTTTCTAATATTGACCTAAAGCTATCTTCTTTGATAGAAGGTACTTATATCATAAAAGTTTTATTACCTGGATCTGAGTTTTTGACGACTAAAATCGTTAAGAATAACTAATTGACTTCAGTATAAAAATTTCTTACATGGTATTTATGACTTTATGTTGTAAATACCATGTTTTTTTTTGCCTATATTAGAGGTAGGAAACGTAAAAATCATCTGTGAGTAAGAGAAAAATCAAATCAGACATTAAACCTAGTATTGGTACTAATAAGAAAAATTACAATTTCTTATTTCCCATTATTATTTTTATAATGGCATTTATTCAGTACACTAATACTTTGGGGCATGATTATGCTTGGGATGATGCTATAGTAATTAGAGATAATATCTATACTCAGGATGGACTAGGTAGTCTAAAGGAAATTTGGACAGAACCGGTGTATATCATGCAGAGGAATATTTATAGACCTATTCCACAGACTACTTTCGCATTGGAAAATTACTTTTTTCCAGATGGCAATCCTGCTGTAGGGCATTTTATCAATGTATTATTATACGCTTTTTGCTGCTTTCTATTATTTCAATTTTTTAAACTATTTCTACCCCAATATCATCTGATATTTGCTTTTTTAGCTAGTTTACTTTTTATAGTCCATCCCATACATACAGAAGTAGTCGCGAATATTAAAAGTAGGGATGAGATTCTTGCTTTGTCCTTTGGTTTGGCTAGTATGATTTTCTTTTTAAAATTCCTCAATCATAAAAGAATAGGGCAGGTATTACTAGCTATATTATTTTTAAGCATGGCATGCTTATCCAAATTAAATGCCATTACACTATTGGCTATTTATCCTGCATTATATTATTTCTTCCCTAAAGAAAACACTACAGATAAGCTAGGGAAATTTGTCCTCTTTTCTCCAAAAGACACTAATGAAAATACGCTTAGTTTTTATGATACTTTATTTCCCATTCAAAAAATACTGATAGGAATAGGTTTATTAGCTATTACAGTTTTGGGAATTTATGCTAAGAATATTTATGCTATTGGATTCTCATTACTTTTCCCTATTAGCATACTCTTTGTCGTACTCACAAAACAATGGATAAATAAAAAAGAAGATAAGAAAGACATCACTGACAATGTGCTTGATTTTTATGATAATTCATCAATTATTTCCAAGTTGATAATAGCATTATTAATAGTGGGCTTCATGGCATTTTCCATTTATGATGTTTTCAACTCTTATTTGGAAATAGCGGCATTTATCATACCTGTTTATCTCATCACATTGTTTTATCACAAAATTTCTGCGTGGGAGCTTAGTTTTCTGACTTCTGCCATTATTCTGTTTTCTTATACTCTAGGTTTACACTATACTGCGGATGCCGCATTGGTATTATTTTTAGTATATATCATACAAAGTAAAACATGGAATTATAAATATTTCATCCCTGTAGCTCTTTCTTTTATTCCTTATTGTTTTATTCATCCTCCTTTTTCCTTTCTTATATATGCTGTTATTATTCTAATATTATTTAAAAATCGGGATAAACGACTACTGTATATTCCTGTCATTATAACTATCGCTACTTTTATTATAGGAGATTATGAAGAAGGTATTTTATACGCCATTCTCACTCTAGCTGGATTGGCTACAAGCTATCCTCTAATAAGAAAAGTAATTCCTTATATAGCCATTATTGGTTTAGTATCTTTTTTCCTTTACGAAAATGACCTCCATAATAAATCTAACCTCCCTCCAGTATCCGTAGAAGAACTTATTGCTAAGGCTCCCAAGGTAGATAGAGATAGTCTTATTTCTGACCAATTAGAACTTAGTATTATTAATAATTCTCTCGTTAATTCACACTATACAATGATGAATTCTACGATAGCAGGCATCCAATTAGAGTACTTAAAAAAATCAGTCTTCCCCCACCCTTTAATACACAATTACGGATTTAATGTCATTCCTAGCATTACATGGAAACATCCTAAGATAGCTATGACTATCGTTGTATTCTTTTTATTATTCCTATTTATCATTCTGCGGATTTTCAAACGAGATCCTATCGTCTTTGGCTTATTATTTTATTTCGTTACACTTTCTATCTATACCAATATTGTTATATTGGCACCAGATACGATGGCAGAAAGATTCCTATTTTTCCCTTCCTTAGGCATTTGTCTAGGTTTTGTATTTCTTCTGGCAGGCATTAGTAAGGCAGATCTAGGACTTAAAGTCACAGCCAATAAAAATAATGTAATTTTCTACTCTATTTTTGGTCTCATTATGGCCTTAGGATTTTTCAAAACAATAGATCGAAATAAAGATTGGAAAGATAACAGGACTCTCGCTACCAATACATTACCAAATGCTCCAAATTCAGCATTGATCCATGCTAATTATGGAGGAGAATGGATGCATTATTTTGAAGTAGAAACACAATCCACAGATCAGCAGGCTATCCAAAATGCTATTGCTGCAGTAGAACGATCGATAGAGATACATCCTAAATATTTTAACGCCATGCTAGATCTTGGAATGATGTATCTTAAGGTAGGTAATGTAGACAAAGCCAAAGAAATTTTTAATCGCAGCTTAGAAATTAACCCTAAGAACATCAGCCCTAATCTTAATCTTGGTTTGATTTATTATTCTTTGGGAGAGTATAAACAAGGAATAAAAGTACTAGAGATTGCAAGGGAAACGAATAAAAAATATGCTGCCAAGATAGGAAACGATGGCTTTGAGCAGCTATATATGTTTTTGGCAAGATGCTATTTTAATAATGGACAATTAGAAGAAGCTAAGGCAATTATCTTAGAAGCAGCGACATCATTACCAGAGAATGGCAAATTTTATGTATTATTGGGAAATATGTATGCCAATAAAAATGATTTCAGAAATGCTGTGCTATATTTAGAAAAGGCCCTAAAAATACAGACAAATGATCAAGATATTATTAATAAAATGGATCTTTGGAAAAGTAATATTTAGAGAATATGCAATTAATAAAGTACGCAAAATGGCGAGCTTATTATTTTCCTGTTCTCTTATTACCTAGTGGACTAGCTCATAAATTCCGATATGCCCAAGATTTGTACTTATTAGCTTCTGTGTCGTTCCAAAAATACTCATTACGCTACGGCGTAACTCCGTTTTTTGTGCCTAACAGAAACTAATAATTACGGCATCTTAACATACCTTTACTTATGAGTTAGTCCACTAGGGTGAAAATAATGTTGATTTTGAGGAAGTATTTTTCTCTCACTACTAATCCCCTTTTTAATACCAAAGAACACTTATTTTTAAGTATAAAACAATTAAGAGATGAAAAGAGCAATAGTACTCGGAGCAGGCGGATTCATTGGTAGCCATTTAGTTACCCGCCTCAAAAAAGATGGTTATTGGGTTAGAGGTGTAGATATTAAACCTCCTGATTTTTCAACATCCAATGCTGATGATTTTGTCATTGGGGATTTAAGAAAATTGGAAGTAGTTCAAGATGTCATTGATGATGATATAGATGAAGTCTATCAATTAGCCGCAGATATGGGAGGTGCAGCTTACCTTTTTACAGGAGAAAATGATGCTAATGTCGTTCATAATTCAGCCCTTATCAATCTTCATGTAGTCAAAAGATGTGTAGATGCCAAAGTAGATCGAGTATTTTTCTCTTCATCTGCTTGTATCTATCCAAAATATAACCAACTAGATCCAGATAATCCTGTATGTACAGAATCTTCTGCCTATCCTGCACAGCCAGATAGCGAATATGGTTGGGAGAAACTATTTAGTGAACGATTATACCAATCTTTTCATAGAAATTTTGGTTTGAAAGCAAGAGTAGCTAGATTCCATAATATTTATGGTCCAGAAGGCGTCTATGTGGGAGGTAAGGAAAAAGCTCCTGCTGCCTTATGTAGAAAAATCACCATGGCAGAAAATGGAGGAAGTATAGAAGTATGGGGAGATGGTTTACAAACTCGTTCATTCTTATATATAGATGACTGTATCAATGGCGTATTGGCATTGATGGCATCTGACTGTACAGAACCACTCAATATAGGTTCTGAGGAAATGATTTCTATCAATGATTTTGCTAGAATGATCGCTGATATATCTGGAAAGGATATTCGTATCAATAATATTCCCGGACCAGAAGGTGTACGAGGTAGATGTTCAGAAAATACTTTGGTCAGAAATACCATAGGATGGAATCCTGAATATACTTTGAGAGAAGGAATGGAAAAAACGTATCATTGGATATTGGATCAGGTAAGTATTACATCTAATAAATAACATTAGTGAAACGAATTCAATATAAATTCTAAATTCAATCATAAAACAAGTCTGACTTTACATATGGAAGATCAACCATATTTATCTATCGTAGTTACTACGAGAAACGACAATCATGGAGGAGATTTATTGGCTAGAACCCAATGCTTTCTGAACGGTATATATCATCAAGCAAAGAAATTCAGCCTACCACTTGAACTGATTATCGTAGAATGGAATCCACCAGAGGATAAGCCATTACTCAAAGATGTATTGACCAGACCAGCCAAAGATGATTTGGTCAACCTAAAGTATGTCGTAGTCCCTAAGGAAATACATGATACATTCAGGTTTGCTAAGCAAATCCCATTGTATCAAATGATTGCAAAGAATGTAGGCATAAGGCGAGCTAAAGGGAAATTTATTTTATGTACCAATATAGATTTACTTTTTTCAGATGAATGCTTTAGGATATTAGCAGAAAAGAAATTAGAAACGAATGTTTTTTATCGTGCAAATAGATGCGATATCCCTAAAGATGTATTAGATATCGCATCAATTGAGGAGCAACTAGTGTATGCTAAGAATAATATTATGAAGAGATTGGGTAGATTAGATCTTTATAGGCATGTCTATAACTTTCCTAAAATTTTTTATAATTTTCCCAAATTATTGACAAAGATAGATGATATCAAGGATAAGCGTATGCGAAATAGTTCAGCATGGGCAACCAATATAATTTATTCTTTGGACACTGACGCATGTGGCGATTTTACACTGATGTCAAAGCAAGACTGGTTAAATATCAAAGGGTATTGTGAATTGGATATGTACTCTCTACATGTAGATAGCATGGCACTTATTGCTGCAACTGCCATCGGTATAGAGCAGAAGCTATTTCCTAAAACAGCTTGCTCATTCCATATCTATCATGATAGTGGTTGGGAATCCAAGTATGATAAACCAGAAGATCTCATTCGATTTCTCGTTGGTCGTCCATCCTTAGATTGGCTTACGTTAGATAGGACAGGACATAAAATATTGGAGACAGGTAAACCCTATGAACTGAATAATAAGGATTGGGGATATGCCAACATTCAACTAGATGAATATATTTTTGAAGCAGAATAATATCAAAATGAATTCATCTACTACAAATAGTCAACCTTACTTATCTATCGTTGCTGCCACCAGAAATGATAATCATGGTGGAGATATGCTAAAACGGACGACCTGTTTTATACAAAACATTTATCATCAAGCCAAAAAATTCAATTTTCCTGTTGAATTAATCATCGTGGAATGGAATCCGCCTAAGGATAAGCCATTGCTAAAAGATGTACTTCCATTACCTACTCAGGAGGATTTGGTGCAACTTCGTTTTATTATCGTTACTAATGAAATCCATCAGCAATTCAAGAATGGAGATATACTCCCCTTACACCAAATGATCGCCAAAAATGTAGGAATAAGAAGAGCTACAGGTGAATTTATATTATGTACCAATATTGATATCTTATTTTCTGATGAATGCTTTAGTTTATTCGCTAAAAAAGATTTTAAGGAATTTTCTTTTTATAGAACACAAAGATGTGATGTCCCTAAAAAGATAATGGATATAAATGATATTGAGGAACAATTAAAATTTGCAAAAAATAATATTTTAAAAAAATATGGATTAAGAGGAGATTATAAGTATATATATTTTCTTCATGATTTCTTTTTTGGATTCCCCAATTTATTATATTTTTTTGATAGAATAATTGGTCCTTTTTTATCTTTATTTTATCGGAAAACAAAAAATGTCAATTTCGTTAATTCTGATGCCTGTGGCGATTTTACTTTAATGTCTAAAAAAGACTGGCTAAGAATAGAAGGCTACTACGAATTAGAAATGTTTCCACTACATGTAGATTCTATGGCATTAATAGCTGCATATGCCATAGGCATGAAACAATTTACTTTCTCTACAAAAGCACCTGTTTATCATATATATCACGAGAATGGATGGACTTCGGATTATAAAGAACCAGAAGATTTTATTCATTTAATGGAACGCCGACCAGGATTAGATTGGATCGGAGTATTGTATGGTGGTAAAAAATTGGTTCAGCAAGAAAGGAATTATAATTTAAATAAAACCAATTGGGGTTTATATAATACTGACTTACAAGAATTTGAATTCGGAAATATAAATCCTACCCATGAGTAAACAACCATATCTATCCATAATAGCCACTACAAGGAATGATAATCATGGTGGAGATTTACTGAAGAGAACAACTCACTTTGTCAATGGAGTTCTACATCAGGCAAAAAAACACAATCTACCGCTAGAATTAATTATTGTAGAATGGAATCCCCAAAAAGACAAACCTTTATTACATGAAATATTACCTATTCCCCAAGCGGATGAACCTGTTTCTTTGCGTTATATTATATTACCATCACACATCCATGAAACATATAAATATGCAAAGCAAATTCCATTATTCCAAATGATTGCAAAAAATATAGGCATCAGAAGAGCTAAGGGAGAATTTGTTTTATGTACTAATATTGATATAATTTTTTCTGATGAATGTTTTAAAAAAATAGCTGAAAAAAAATTAAAAGAAAATAATTTTTATAGAACCAATCGCTGCGATGTTCCTAAAGAAATCATGGATATAAATTCTGTAGATGAACAATTAAAATATTCTGAAAAAAATATAATTAATCGTTTAGGGAGAATTTATCATTATAAAAATGTTAATAATTTTCCAGGCTTATTTTTTAAATTTCCTTTTATTCTTTTATTAATTGATAAGATAATAGGATTGTCAAAAAAAATAAAAAAAAGTAGTTACGATATTTATTCTTTGGACTTTACTGCCTGTGGAGATTTTACGCTCATGTCAAAAAAAGATTGGTTTAGAATAAAAGGATATTGCGAACTAGATCTGTATTCTTTGCATATTGATAGTATGGCATTAATATCTGCGGCGGCTATAGGTATGAATCAAGAACTATTTCCTAAGGATGCTTGTGTTTACCATATCTATCATGATGATGGCTGGGAATCCGATTATAAAGCACCTGAAGATATTATTCGTTTCCTTGTTAAGAGACCTGCCTTGGATTGGTACACTGTTTATGAAGTAGGAAAAAAATTAGCTCAACTAGGCAAACCCTTCGGACTTAATAATGATAATTGGGGATATTCGGATATTGATCTAAAAGAATTTATATTTACACCTCAATAATTTTATAGAAAAGTGAAGAAGATAGGTATAATAGGTATAGGAAAGCTAGGTTTGTGTTTTGCTCTTAATCTCGAGCAGGCTGGATTCAAGGTTATCGGAGTAGATCTCAACCAAAACTATGTAGATAGTTTAAATAGCAAAGATTATCATTCATATGAGCCAGACTTAGAGAAATTGTTACAAAAATCTAAGCATTTTAAGGCTACTACGGATCTCAAAGAAGTACTAACCAATGATATAGAAACTTGCTTTGTCATTGTAGCGACCCCTTCCCCACCCGATGGCGGCTATGATCACTTACAAGTAAATGGACTAGCGGAAAAACTAATACAACTAGGCGATAGAGATAAACCTATGAACTTAGTCATTAGTTGCACCACTATGCCAGGTTATTGTGATGAACTCAGTAAGAGATTATCGCCTTATAATTACCTTATCAGTTATAACCCAGAGTTCATAGCACAAGGTACTATCATTAGGGATCAGCTTTATCCAGATATGGTTTTGATAGGTGAAGCAAATAAGAATGCAGGAGATGAAATAGAAGCTATCTACAAGCAACTCTGCCATAATGAGCCTCGTTTTTCAAGAATGGACTGTCTAAGTGCAGAAATCACTAAATTATCCATCAATTGCTTTTTGACGACTAAGATTTCATT
>JBNMOV010000201.1:0-8482 GCA_051275765.1 Maribacter sp.
GAATAAAATATTATGGTCTTCTCCTTTATAAGACATCGGATCGCCTTCGTCTGTTATGTCCAAAGCTATCATGTGATATTCAGAAGAAGAGTCGAATATTTTTAAATCTGTTCCTACACCAAAACAATATTTAGGATCATCCCATTTTTCAAATAAAACCGTTTTTAATGGCAAAATTTGGAAAGAACCAACATGACTATCATAATAATCTTTATTCCACGAAGTTCTACTAGCACTTCCACCAGTTCTTTCATAAGGAGTTCTAAATGACCAAAGCAATCTGATTTCTCCAAAATACTATAGAATTCCTTGACTGCTTGATGTATTTTCCTTTTGATTTTTTTCTCATATTTAGCGAAATCATCTTCAGTCAGCGGGTTACCAATCACGAGATAACTCAAATCCACATTTTTTTCTACAAATAATTTTCTCAACATATCATAAAAACGAATATCCAAATCTGGAAAATATTTAAAATCCTTGATATGCTCTCTACACAATAATTCTCCTTCAAATAGATAATTGGATTTACTATGATAAGGATAGAAATTATTGGTTTCTCTGCCTAATACCAAATAGTCGTATGGAATTTTGCGACTAGAAGCATTGACGATTTTACCTCCATTGGATTCTATTTGAGCAGCTACGATTTTCTTACTTTTTCCTAATCTAAATTTTTTAGAATTCGTAGAAAGGGCAAATGTTTTTCCTTGTACTTTATTTAGATCGAAATTTATGATTGAGTTCTATTATTAGGTGAAGTTGCTTTTAAACAACTTCCATTTTTAGTATTACAACAAATAAAAGTAGAATTATTTATATCAATAATATGATAGCGAGCTATTAAAGCCATATATAATACTGAACTCTAAACATACTCGTAATATTTTCAATATATTTCATGCTAATTCCGTACATTTGCGGCATTATATAGAATGTAAACCATCAATTCAGAATAAATGAATCTTCACGAATATCAAGGAAAAGAATTACTAGCTAGCTATGGTGTTGCTATCCAAAGAGGTGTAGTATTGGATGATATCAATAATTTTGATGCAGCATACAGCGAACTCAAGGAGAAAACAGGTACAGATTACGTAGTGGTAAAGGCACAGATTCACGCAGGTGGACGTGGTAAAGGCGGCGGCGTAAAAATAGGAAAGAATGAGGCTGAAATCAAGGGACATGTTAGTAATATACTAGGCATGATGTTGAAAACTCCTCAGACTGCAGGTGGTTTAGATGGTGCTGGTAAATTGGTCAGAAAAGTACTAATGACGGAAGATTCTTATGCTCCTGATTTTGATGCTTGTAAAGAATTCTACGTATCCATCTTAATGGATAGAGGAATGAAGCAAAATGTGATCGTTTATTCTACAGAAGGAGGAATGGACATTGAAAAGGTAGCTGAAGAAACTCCACATTTATTACATAAGGAATACATCGATCCATTAGTAGGATTACAAGGATTTCAAACAAGAAAAGTTGCTTTCAACTTAGGCTTATCTGGTAAGGCATTCAAGGAAATGACTAAGTTCATTGCTAAGTTATATGCTGCATTTGTTGGTTCAGATGCTTCTTTATTTGAAATCAATCCTTGTTTGAAAGCAGGAGATGATAGCATTATAGCAGTAGATTGTAAGGTGTCATTGGATGATAACGCATTATTTCGTCATCCAGAATTGGCTGCACAGAGAGATAAGTCAGAAGAAGATCCAACAGAAGTAGAAGCAGGCGAATATGGCTTGAACTATGTGAAACTAGACGGAAACGTAGGTTGCATGGTAAATGGTGCAGGATTGGCGATGGCGACTATGGATATCATTAAGTTGTCTGGTGGAGAACCAGCTAACTTCTTGGACGTAGGTGGAACTGCTGATGCAGAAAGAGTAGAAAAAGCATTCCGTATCATTTTGAGTGATCCTGCTGTGAAATGTATATTGATCAATATCTTTGGAGGTATCGTAAGATGTGATAGAGTAGCACAAGGTGTAGTAGATGCTTATAAAAACATGGGCAACATTACAGTGCCAATCATTGTTCGTTTACAAGGAACTAATGCTGATATTGCTAAAGTATTAATAGATGAATCTGGCTTAGAAGTAAAATCTGCTGTGATTCTTCAAGATGCTGCTGATTTAGTAGCAGAAGTAATAGCGAAGTAATTTCGACGCTATCATAAAGCATAAAAAACCTAGCATGCTCTTAGTCTGCTAGGTTTTTTTTATGAAACTATTTAAAGGTTACTGTTTTCAGCGAAAGGTTAGATTTTTAAAAGGAATGAGGCAAAAAAACAGAGTTACACTTTAGCGTAGTGAGTATTTTTGAAACGAAATATCCTACGAAAAGATAATCTTGTAGCAAAACAAGTAGTTTTTAAATAACTTCTATTTTCAATCTCGTACATTTACGCCTATATGAACCCATCTGAGGAATTAGGTACAGCACCAGTAGGTGCATTATTGAGAAAGCAAGCAATCCCAGCTGCGATAGGTATTCTCACACTTTCTATTAATGGTATTGTAGATAATATATTCGTAGGACAGAATATAGGTTCTGTAGGAATAGGTGCGATTACTGTCGTATTACCGATTACTTTTTTGATTGCTTCTATAGGAATGGCGATAGGAGTGGGTGGAGCGTCTGTTATTTCAAGGGCATTAGGAGCAAATAAAGGGGATCGTGCACACCTTACTTTTGGTAACCAAATCATCCTCACACTAGGACTCTCTGTTCTGTTTGTTCTGTTTGGTTATTTCTTTCAAGACGAAATGCTAAACCTTTTTGGAGGAAAAGGGAATATCTTAGAATACGCTAGGACATACTTCAATATCTTACTTCCGTCTATTCCGCTGTTGGCATTCGCTATGATGTCCAATAACGTCATTCGTGCAGAAGGCAGGCCCAAAGTAGCTATGGCAGTCATGATTATTCCTGCTATTCTCAATATTATATTGGATGCTATATTTATATTGGGATTGGGTTGGGGAATGGAAGGAGCTGCATTAGCCACTGCAATAGCTTACTCTGCTTCTGGATTATACGCCATATACTATCTGCTCTCTGGGAAATCTGAAATTAAGATACGCTTACGTTATTTGAAATTAAATGCTTCGATCTGTAGTCAAATTTTTTCGATAGGCTCAGTTACGTTAGTTAGGCAAGGCATGATTAGCATCTTGGCAATCGTATTGAATAATACATTGCTTTCTTATGGAGGGGAAGAATCGATTTCCATTTGGGGGATTATCAATAGGATGATGATGTTCGCTAATTTCCCTGTATTTGGCGTAACTCAAGGGTTTTTGCCTATCGCAGGCTTCAATTATGGTGCTAGAAAATGGGATAGAGTAAAGGAAGTTATCCAAAAATCGATACTGTATGGTACATTTATAGCAATATTTGTGTTCATATTTATTATGGTATTCACTCCTCAGATTGTATCTGTATTCATTAGTGAGCCAGGGATTATAAGTAAGACTACGCCAGCGATGAGATTGGTGTTTTTGGCTACACCTACACTTACTTTACAGCTCATTGGTGCGGCATATTATCAGGCTATAGGCAAGGCAAGACCTGCGATGCTCCTTACGCTGACCAAGCAAGGCATCTTTCTTATTCCCCTTATACTCATTCTTCCCAATTATTTAGGCTTGACGGGTATTTGGGTAGCTTTTCCTTTGGCTGATGCATTAACCGCTTTGGTAAATTTTGTGGCAATAAGAAGAGGGAATAAGCAATTGAACGAGTTGTTAATTACTGATTCAGGTAATTTTATAGATGAACATCTTATTACACCTCGTTAGAAGCGTTAAAAGAGGCTTAATTCCTTTTTCTTTAAGGAGTTTGTTCTGAACTCTTGATAGCTTTATGTGACATAGTACAAAATTATATCTTGAGTTAATTTACTAGGACTAGATAAAGTTTCGTTTATCGTAAGATTAGGCATTTTAATTAAAAAAGCTCAATTCCGCTAACTAATCTATTCTTTTTTCAGGAAAGAACGATTTCTCGCTTTAAATTTTATAAAATCATATTTGAGATAGTTTTAATTTGTAATAAACTACAATTCAGTATTCTGTTATTGTGAATAAGAAATATACGTTTTTTATTATTTTATTATCTTGATTTTCCTTTCTTTATTTAACTTAATTCTTTGATTTACAGCATCTTGTCTTTTTATTGTTGTTATTTTATATGTATCTTTAATGAGTGTCACTAGATGTCCAATTTTATTTATAGCCAACTAGATAGGATACTGTGACCAACATTTTTTTTGTGTATTTTCTAATTTTTAAAAACTTAAGAACATGAAAGGTAAATCAATTAAGAAGGCTTTTGTAAAGAAGGTAGCAGTAAAAAAGTTAAACAAAGTATCAATGAGTAAGGTGAAAGGAGGAACAGGAGAGACAATGTTTGATGGCTAGAAAAAAGCATTTTTATAATCTAAGAAGAGCAGCATAATATTTTATTATGCTGCTTTTTTGTTATATAAAACAAATTATAAAAAATGTTATTTCTGTATTTTAGTGATAAAAATCTGTCTTTTGGCATAGGATATGTCTAGATATAAATTACAGAACATTTATTGATAATGCTTTATAAGAATAATCATCAAGTACAAGAAGTCGAAAGTTTACTAAAGGAAGCTGAACTGGTTTTCCAAAGTAACCCAGATAAAGCTATCCTATTAGCAGATAAAGCTTTGGGGTTATCGCTAGAGCTATCATTGGAAAACCGTGTAGCCAGTGCTAAATTATTGCTATTAAAAGCAAATATGTTTAAGGGTAATATTGGTGCTGCCTTAGATTTATCAGAAGAATGTCTGACCTGTTTTGATGGTGGAATTCATAATCCATTTGAATATGGAGAATTGTTGAGGTACCTAGGAATGCTTCATTATAAATTGAATAATTATGATTTATCCCTTGATTTTGTAAAGCAATCCTTGGTTTGTTATAAGAAGATAAATGATAAATCTTCTATGTCTAAGAGCATGGATTTACTAGGAAATATCCATACGAAAAAACAACAATATCCTGATGCATTCTTATACTTCAACGAATGTTTTAAGATAAAGAAGGAATTAGGAATGACAGCAGAAAGTATTTCTGTCAGCTTGAATAATATTGGTTTGCTATTTATGGACATGGAAGATTATCCAAAGGCAAAACGTTATATGCGTGAAGCGAGGCGATTATTAAAGAATAGCCATCACTATTATTTTGTCTGCGTCAATTTACAGAATTTAGGCGTAGCCAAAGGCAAGCTAGGAGAATATGATTGTGCTATCCAATTATTAAAGGAATCCTTGGCGATTAGTAGGGAGCATAGCTTCCGTTCTACAGAAGCATCTATCTTATCCAATCTTAGTGAATTCTGCTATTTTGAAGGAATAGTAGGTGATTCTCTCCAATATGCATATGAAGGAATTGATATTTGTAATGCTTTAAAACTTACCAATAATATCTATGCGACCTGTATGGTTACGATGTTCAGATGTCATCATATGAGTGGTAATTTGGAGAAGGCAGCGGCAGTAGGAAAAGATTGTATGCCATTTTGCAGGGATATTGGTTACGATACATTGGCGATGGATTTGATTAAGGAGCTGATGGAAGTTTTGGAAAAGCTAGGAAGGATAGATGAAGCACTAAAGGCATCTAAGGAATTATTGAATTTACAGACAGAGCGATACCATAAAAAGAAAGATTTTAGCATTTTTAGAATCCAGTCTAAGCTGGAAGTTCAGATGAAAGAACAAGAACTAAAAATGCAGCGAGAAATGATTCAGCAGCAGAAAAAATATAATAAGGAACTGAGGGAAGCAAACGAGGAATTAGATAGATTTGTAGGAATGGCGTCTCATGATTTGAAAGAACCTATTCGTACGATTAATACGTTCGGTAAGTTTCTATCTAGATATATAAAAGAGGAACAGAAAGAGTACGAATTCCTTCATTTTATCCAAGATGCGAGTGAAAGAATGGGAAACTTAGTGGATGATCTCTTGTCTTTTGCGAGAGCAGGAAAAATAGATTCGCCTACTAAGTCCTTAAAATTAATGAATGTAATATTTCTAGTAGAGCAAAATATGAAATCTTCTTTAGTTGAATCCAATGCTACAGTATGTTATGATGATTTGCCCATTATTCAGGCACATACTACTCCCATGATCCAACTATTTCAGAATATTGTTTCTAATGCGATAAAGTATAGCAGGGATAGTGTTCCTCCAGTAATTCATATAAAAGCTGAGGTGACAGACGAGGAAACCATTATTAAAATATCAGATAATGGTTTAGGAATAGATGCTAGTCAGATAGATACCATTTTTAATCCTTTTACAAGAGTACATGGCCAATTGAAAAAAGAAGGTAGCGGCATAGGTTTGGCTACGTGCAAAAAGATTATAGAAAAGTATAATGGAAAAATTTGGGCTACATCAGAAGTTGGAGTAGGGACTTGTATTTCGTTTTCTATTCCCTTTTCTAGTCATGCGACAGATAGTTGATTTATTAAATACATTTCACTTAGAATAGGAAACGGTTTGAGAACAAAGTTCTCAAACCGTTTTTTATAACACTTCGTTTTAGTTTAGTACCTAAAAGCGAAGCGGTCTAATAAATATCTAATACGCAATTGAATAATGTATTTCGTATTGGATATGTTACTCATTTTGTTGAGCACGAGGCACAAAAGGCAGGCGATGCCTTGGCATCAGCGAGTATTTGTAACGAAGTAATCAGCTAAAGGAGTCCACTTATATACGAAAGTTATTATTCAATTGCGTATAACTTATAATTTCCCCAAAATCTTCCTAGAAATAACCAACTTCTGAATTTCAGATGTTCCTTCTCCAATGGTACATAATTTAGAATCACGGAAGAACTTCTCTACTGGAAAATCCTTTGTGTATCCATATCCACCATGAATTTGAATCGCATCTGTACTGATTTCTACACAAGCTTCAGAAGCATAGTATTTTGCCATAGCTCCTTCTAATGTTAATGGCTTATGCTCGTCTTTTAAACGTCCAGCGTTTCTAGTCATCAATTCAGCAGCTTCAATTTTGGTACGCATATCAGCTAACTTAAAGGAGATACCTTGAAATTTAGCGATTGGTTGTCCAAATTGCTCTCTTTCTTTTGCATACTTCAATGAAGCTTCATAAGCACCATAGCAGATACCTAAAGAAAGTGCTGCGATAGAAATACGTCCACCATCCAAAATCTTCATAGCTTGGATAAACCCGTCTCCTACTTCGCCCAAAACTTGGCTCTTATGTACACGACAGTCTTCGAAAATCATTTCAGCTGTTTCAGATGCACGCATCCCTAGCTTATTTTCTTTCTTTCCTGCACTGAGACCTGGATTACCTCTTTCTACCACGAAAGCTGTGATGCCATGACTATCCAAAAGCTCACCTGTTCTAGCCAAAACAACAGCTACATGACCAGATTTACCATGAGTGATCCAAGATTTAGCACCATTCAATATATAGTAATCGCCATCTTCTACTGCCACAGTTTTCATACGCATGGCATCAGAACCTGTATTAGGTTCTGTCAAACCCCAAGCACCAATCCATTCTCCACTAGCTAATTTAGGCAGGTATTTTTGCTTTTGTTCTTCGTTTCCGAACATCAAAATATGATTCGTACAAAGCGAATTATGTGCCGCCGTACTCAATCCAATAGAACTACATACCTTCGCAATTTCTACGATAACAGTAATATATTCTTGGTATCCTAGACCAGAACCTCCATATTCTTCAGGAACTAATACGCCTAAAAAACCATGTTCGCCCATCTTGTGCATCATATCCATAGGAAAATGTTGAGCTTCATCCCATTCCATTACATATGGTTTGATGTGCGTTTCTGCAAAATCTTTCGCACTTTGGCGAATCATATCCAAATTTTCTTGAGCCTCAGTCGTCATTATTAAAAATTAAGTTTGGTTTGGTAAAAAGGTTCTCTTTAATTATACATCAAATATACGCCTTTTATCCTTTTAGAGATAAGTTTTTAAGGACAGTTTAATTTGCTGTATAACTCTTTTGGATGGATGATTGTTGGGAAATGCTTTTGTTACTTTTTTGTAAGTTCGTATTATTTTAGAGCGGAGATAATAAATTAACTACCTTTTTTATAACAAAACCAATCAAGCACCAAATTTGGAAAACCAATTCTCATTATTTGATTTATTGATCATCATAGGAATTACTCAAGGGCTAGTCACTAGCTTATTACTATTGATTTCTAAGAAAAATCCTAGGAGTAATCCGTTTTTAGCCCTTGCTCTATTAGCTTTCTGCTTTTTAAGTACGAAGCCGCTTTTGCATACACTTCATCTTTGGGATACGTCATTTTTTAGATATTTCCCTAATGGAGTAGAAGTACTTCTCGCCCCCTTGATTTATTTTTATATGGTTTCAATGATTGATTCCACATTTAAATTTGAAAGAAAATACCTTCTG
>JBNMOV010000202.1:0-8461 GCA_051275765.1 Maribacter sp.
AGAGGAGTAGGGGAGGGGAAGCAAGCCCATTCGGCACTACCATCAAAAACTCGTCCCAAAGAGAAATTGTCAGACATCGCCTCGTATTTTTTCGCATCTATTTCTGTGCCATTTGGAGCACTTAGTATGACTTCTTCCCCATCACCACTTAATTTGAAATTGGTATGCGGATAATCGCCTATGATATCTTTACCAGATGCAAATACAAGTATTTTGCCATTTACGGGTATCGAAATGCTAGGGAATTGCCATTTTTGAGGCGTATCTACATTATCACTAAGGAAATGATCCGTAAGGTCGTAGGAGCTAGAATTTCCATTATAAATTTCTATCCAATCAGAACTATCATCTTCAAAATCATAGATAGCTCCTGTATTTTTGGCACTAAATTCATTGATGACGACTTGCGCATGAATAGTATTACATATGAATACTAGTACGAATAATAAATTAATATATATAATAATGCTTTTCATAGATGTACAAATTAATGAAATTTAACCTAGAATCTTAGCAAGTAGGCGACCTATCTATTTAAAACGAATAATAAGTCAATTGGATGCGATGAGGATGAATTTAATTTAGAGAAGATTGTTATAGTTGTAAATCAGCCAAGATAAGGGAAGGAGCTTTCTTCTTGGTTATTCGTATTAAGATGGTAGTTTTAAGTTATTTATAGTTTTTGCCTAGATAAATAAAATGAGTATGAAGAATTTGATATTAATCCTATTCGTCTTGACAATTTCATGTGCCGAAAATGATATAAAAAATGATTTACAAAATGAATATAAGAAACTAGCTAAGGGATGGCGAATAAATAACTGTCCGTTTTGACTTCATCTTTTTGCACTATGCTGCGTTGGCAAAAACCTTATTACGCTAAGGCGTAACGCAGCTTTTACCGCCTTCCCTAGCACAAAAATATTTTATCAATTCCAGACATTTATTTATTCGCCATCCCTAAGCCTGAAGAAATTACGATTGAATTACTGGAGGAAATGATAAATTAAATTAAAAATCAAAAGAAGAATATTTTGATTTTTCCAATTAATTTAATGTTACTATACCTAGCGGTATTCGCTTGACAGACCAACGTTAGTAGCAATTACTTGATTTTCAGAAGCTATGAATTTTTAACAATCCGAAAACCAACTAATTCTCAGTATAGTGTACTAACTCATAAGTTAATAAGTACAAATCTTGGGCGTATCGAAATTGATGAGTTAGTCCACTGGGGCACCTGTTTCAAATGATAGCTGTATGCTAAGTCAAAAAATAAGGATTAGAAAAATAGAAAGCCTTTTAAGTCAATTGGGAAAACAAGGCTTTTTATACCTAGCGGTATTCGTTTTACAGACTAACGTTAGTAGCAATTGCTTGATTATCAGAAGCTATGAATTTTTAATAATCCGAAAACCAATTGATTCTCAGTATAGAAGTAAAGGAAATTGGATATGGTTTAATAAATTAAAATAATTTTTATATTCATACACTCAAAAAACAATAAAGATGTTAGGATTAATATTTATATATTTTCTAGGAAGAAGCTTTTATAAACTCGCCGAATTATATGGTAGGAGTAAATGGGGCTACGGAATATTAGGGATAGTGATTTATTATGCTGGTTCTATGTTAGGCGGACTTATAATTGGTATATTTTACGCTATTTATGTGGGACTCGAAAATATTGATAATATTGAAAATAAATTAGATGGTTGGATAGGACTTCTAGTTATACCATTTGGCTTATTATTTTGTTGGTTAGCATATAAATTTATAGAATATCGCTTCAAAAAATCATTAGAAGAAAATTCTGTTGATTTGGATAGCGATATTTTAGATGAGGATTTTTTGTAAAATAATAAATGCGAGATAATATGATTATCTCGCATTTATTATTTTATTTCACCTGATCTCCAATCTGCCTAAATAAATCTATCCAACCCAAACTCTTATATTTCAATTTTTTCTCTCGATCATTAAAAGAGGCAATAACCAGATTTTTTCTAGGATAAACGTAAATATATTGCTCGTATAATCCAGCAGCACGATAATCACCATATTCTTTCAATCCTATTTGCCAAGCATAATTATAGCCATAACTACTACCATCAGAATTATCCCTAGCCGTACTTTTTTTCACCCATTCTTCAGATACGATTTGTTCTCCGTTCCAATTGCCCATATTGAGATAAAGACGTCCTAATTTGGCGAAATCTCTAGCCGTTGCCATAAGGCAGCAATACGATTTAGTGATATTGTTTTTCTTGTCCACACTCCATAGTGCATCGGATTCCATGCCTAGTGGTTTCCATATTTTTTCTTGGAGATATGTATAATTAGGCGTTTTTGTAGCTCGTTCAATGACGATGCCTAATAACTGCGTATTGACATTGCAATAATACTGTCGTTCACCAGGCTGATTCTGAAATTCAATTTGCTTTATTCCCTTCCAAATATCATTTCCATAATAAAGATTTGCATCTACATTCAGCTTAACTTTTAGGCCAGAAGTATGATTCAGTAAATGTTTGAGCGTCAATGTAGCAGCTTCTGGATGTTCTTCCAATTCTGGAATAAAACTTACTGCTAATTCATTTTCATCCTTGATAAATTCCTCATCTATTGCAATGCCTAACAAGGCAGAAGTAAAGGATTTTGCTACAGAATAGGAAGGATGAAAAGAAAGTGTATCATAACCCTCTGTATAGCGTTCATATATAATAGAGTCATTTTGAATGACAATAAAAGCAGTATTATTATGTCCTTCTAATGACTGGTCTAATGTATTAAAAAGATCAACGCCAGTGGTTTCGTCATTGATATAAAAAGTAGGTCTAGTAGCAGTATCCGTTTCTATAAAAGAAAAGCTGTTTTCTCCTTTTTTAATTGTTTTATTTTCGAACTGATGATAATCCTTGTTGCCTGGATGTAGTTTGTAAACGGAACGAACAGGAATTTTACAACTTGCAATGAATAGAAGAGGGACAAAAAAATAAAGGGATACTTTTTTCATGAGCATAGAAAATTGAAAAAGGAACAAAATTAATATTAAAATCCAATTTTCTTTCCCTTTTCCTCCTTCTCAAATCCTTTTTTATTAAAATTGAAAATATTAGCCAATGTCATTTCCTCCTCATTCGATTCATGACCTAATTCACTCATGATAGCATTGACTTTTTTACTGTCCAAAGGCTTGAATTCATAGTAAGCAATCATCCTTCCTTTTCTCAATAATGCCTTATCTATTTTTTCAATATTAGTATTAAAAGTACAGATAATTTTAATGTTGAGGTAATCACTAAAAAGTCCATCTGTGAGTTGAAGAATAGTAGAAACAACAGAGTTTTCATTTGAATATTCCCTAGTCGTGATGACTTTTTCTGCATCTTCTATAACGAGGATGGAATTCCTGTTTTTTAATAAAAACGAAATGAAATCAGGATGTAATAATTCCTTGATAAATTCATTTTGAATGAAGATGAATTTATTTTTTTGATGCGTCGTAATCAAGTTTTTGATGTAGGAAGTTTTTCCTGCTCCAGGCGTTCCATACAACAAAATCAATCCTGCTGTATTAGTACTCAATGAATCCACGATGATTTCATTAACTTCCTTAAAATCATCATTATACATCTTATCCACATCAAGTTCAAAACTATCCGTTCGTACATCTTCTGTGAAAAAACAATGATTATTCCTAGACAAAACTTTGAATACAGGAGAGCGATCTATTCCGAATTGTGTTCTGACGTGATGGTTAGTAGAAATAACCCATTTTTCCAATGCTTCATCAACTACATCATAAAGAAAATCCACTGTCAGTTCTTCATTTTCCAATGTTATCCAAATGATGATTTTCCTAGAACGACTTTTGAAAAGATAGCGATAAGGAAAATCTTTAGAAAAATCTGCATTCTTAGCATCTTCTGTATTCCAGTTTTTAAAAATGACTTCCATTTCTATCTCATCAAAATCTATCGCTTCGATGACTGCTTCCATATTTTCCTTATTGACTTCGAGTGGCGTATCTAACAAAAGGTTAGAAGGAAGCATATCATAACATACTGTAAAATAAGAGTATCTCTCAAAATCATTATAGGAATCGTATGCGTTGATTAATTCTGCCATGGATAGGATGAGTTTTGTATTTTAATTAGGAACACAAATGTAACTGTATGGAGTATTTTTTAGTTCCTTAAAACAACAATGTACATAGTGTGGTACGTTTGATTTGTGGGTTTACAAAACGACCTGCTATTGGCGGATAGTTTTTGTGAGTTACAGGCTTTGTTCTCTCAACATCATTTTAATAAAAGCATTAGAGAAATTGTATGTATCTCCTGGCCATCTTGCTGAAACAAAATTTCTATCTTCAATAAAAAAACCTTTATTTAAATTATTTTGACTATCTCGAAAGAGTGGCAGCTTTCCTTTAATGAAGTTGCTTTCTTTAATTAGTACAGATTTTACCTCGCTCTCTACCGTTTTATTTGGGTACGTTAAATAATAATCCTTTAACCAAAGTTTAGTTAAATTATATGCTGTTAATTCTTGAGATTCTAAAAGAGAAGTAACCTTATAATCATAAATAACAGACTTGTCTGTAGAGGGATTAATACTTCTTGCAGCTAATATAAGACCATGACAAATAGCTCCTACAGGTTTCATTTTTGTAAAAAAATCTACAACAAGATTTTGCAAGATTTTTGATTCTAAATATTCTTTGACTCCTTTATCATGTCCTCCAGGTAAAACGAGACCATCAAATTCTTTTTCTTTAATATCTGCATACGCAATAGGATTTTTAAACGCATCATTTTCAATCATTTCATGATAAGCACTTACAGCATCTTTCCTAGCTTTTAATAAGTATTTCCATATTCCTAATTTTTTACCAGTAACCATAAGTTTATCACCAACTCCTTGTTCTCCACGAGGTGTTGCAAAAACAATTTTGAAATTATTTTTAGTTAGTAACTTCCATGGGATTGCAACCTCTGTTGGATCAAATCCATATTTTGGTAATGGAATTAAAATACATTTCCTTTTTTCCATGTAGGTAACTTTAAACGATGGACATTATGACTGTTTCATTTAGAATACAATCACGCCTTCTTCTTCCTCTTTTTCCTAATTAATCCTTCCTGTACCACAGAAGCCACCAATTTTCCTTCCTGCGTAAAGAAATTACCTCGAGTAAATCCTCTGGCATTAGATGCACTAGGCGAATCTATGGAATAAAGTAGCCATTCATCTACTCTGAAATCACGATGAAACCACATAGCATGATCCAAACTTGCCATTTGTAATTGTGGTATATTTACTTCATGCTGATGGGGTAGGATAGAGGTAGATAATAAATTATAATCAGAAGCGTAAGCGAGTACCTTTTGGTGTTCGCCAAAATTATCGCCCATTTTTCCTCTGGCACGTATCCATACATTTCTGAATGGAGGTAAACTCTCTGGTTTGAAATAATCGAATATCTCTACCGGACGGAATTCTATAGGTCTTGGAATTTCAAGATACTTACGGATAGATTTGGGTATGAATTCTGCATATTGTTCTGCGACCACTCTATCATCTACTAGTTTTTCTGGAAGAGGTACGCCAGTAGGCATATCTATCTGATGCTCCATACCTTCTTGTCTCAATTGGAAAGAGGCAGAAGAATTAAAAATGGCCCTTCCATTTTGAATAGCAACTATTCTACGAGTAGAAAAACTGCCGCCATCACGGATGCGTTCCACCTCGAAAATAACAGGTTTGGTAAAATCGCCAGGTAGGATAAAATATCCATGAAAGGAATGAGCAACTCTATCTTCTGGAACGGTTTGGATAGCAGAATCTAATGCCTGTGCCAATATCTGACCACCAAAAATATTAGGGCTACCCACATTGTGACTTTGCCCTCTAAAGATATTGAGCTCTATTTGTTCTAATTGAGTTTGTTCCAATAACTCGGATACATCCTTCATATTCTATTAGGAATTAATTGGTTTTCGTATTGCCAAATTAAAACAGCTTCTAAAGCAAATCTGCCTGCTGCTAGGTATCTATTTTTCTTTAGCCAATTTTAATAGTTTCAATTCTGACTCTAACATATCCAAATTAGAAACGACTACCTTTTTAGGAACAGTAGTAGTAGCAGTTAGTTCAATAGGTAGGTCTACAATTACCTTAGGATTTTCATTTCCTTTTTTTATGCTTTCTTTCATAGCTGGAATAGCTTTTTTCTCTAGCCATTCTTTTTTCATGTTAGCAAGATCATCATAGTCGCCTAAGATTTGTGCTTTTTCATCTGCGATCTCTCTATTTTCCTTACCTAATTTATCCAAAGATTTTTCAAATAATTCCTTGTCAGCTCTGAAATTATAGAATGATAAGAAAACATCTTCCTTTACTTTTTGATATTGAGCATCTTTAGGATTCACTGTAGGCTTTGTAGCTTCTGCTATCGTATCTACGACTACACTATCTCCAATGCTAGCTTCAACTAATGGCTTTACATTCTTTATTCCCGAAATTTCTCCATTCTGCTCTAGCATACGCCTAGCCATTTCTTCAGAAACCATATTCGAAAGTAGATCCATTCGCTGATCCTGTCTTTCCTTTTCTGCCTTGGCAGGTGTTACGAATACGCCATCTACTACGGTAGAAATTAATCCTACACCAGCAAAGGCAAGGGCAAGCATCATATATCTACGAATAGCTTTTTCTACCTCTGGGCGAAATATATCTCTCTTTTGTTCTCTGGATAATAATACGAAGGACAAAATAAGGATAATGGCACTCAAGCCAAGTACCCCGTAGTCCAAATATGATATGAATTGTGTAAATTCCATGGCTTTATTATTTTGCTGATTTAATAAACTAAAATTAATTGATTTCCGGATGCTTAAAAATACATAAGTATCAGGACAAAATTATTTATAGAATTATGATAAGGGTTTTAAAGTTAATTGAGGCACAAAAGTAACTTTAAAAGATTCCATCATAAACTATAGTTTAATTTGTTACAGGACTTAACTACCGAAAATCAAACAATTGCTACCTGTGCTCGTCTATAAAACGAATGCTACTAAGTATAACATGGGATAAAATTAATATATACTCTTGAATACTGATATTTATTGTATAAAAGAAATAAACATGTATCTGCTTAACGACACCTTGACTAAATACACTGTAAAGTAAATAATCTTAAGTTTTGATGGCTTCTTTTGAAATTTGGACATCGTTATTTTTCTCCACCGTAGCTAAGGCTACGCTGTCAAAAAATGCCTCGCCATATTCCAAAATAATCTCATCAAAATATTAAACAACTTACTTTACAGTGTACTAAACCTAAGCAATTTTTAGTAAAACATTTATATTTTTTCAAGTATTAGCCATTTTGATAACAGAATGAAATGATGTGTAAAACTATTTGAAAGTGATGTAGAGAGTAGAAAACTTTGTAGAGATAGAGAGTATTTTTCTATATCCAAACAAAAATTCACAATGAAATATTAATTTGGCAACATGGAATCGCTAGAAGAAAAAAAATTGGCTTTTGTAGAGAAATTTGGACAAGGGCATGAATTGATTTCCCTTGCTCCAGGGCGAGTCAATCTCATAGGAGAGCATACAGATTATAATGAAGGATGGGTTTTGCCAGCAGCTATAGACAAGGTATCTACAGTGCTATTGGCTAAGAATGATTTAGGAATCATCAGAACTTATGCTTATGATTTAAAGGAGGATTTTGAATTTTCAATGACAGAGGATAGCCCTCATAAAGGCTGGCAAAGTTATGTATATGGTGTCATCAATATTTTAGGTAAAAAGAATATAATAACTGGTTTTGATGTTTTGATTAGCGGAAATGTACCTTTTGGAGCAGGATTATCTTCTTCTGCTTCTATAGAATGTGCCTTGGCATATGGGATGAATGAATTATTCCAAATGGGAAAATCTAAAAAAGAACTCGCTTTTGTGGCACAGGGAGCAGAGCATAATTATGTAGGAGTGAAATGTGGTATCATGGATCAGTATGTCAGTATGATGGGAAAAACTGGACATGCCATGTATCTGGACTGTTTTAAAATAGAACATGAATATATTCCCTTGGAATTAGAAGATTACGTGTTATTGTTGTGCAATACGAATGTTTCTCATTCTTTGGCGAGTTCTGAATATAATACGAGGCGAGAACAATGCGAAGAAGGCGTAGCTATTTTAAGAAGGCATCATTATGACATTAAATCATTGAGGCAGGTAACAGAAGAAATGTTATATCAATATAAAAATGATTTTCCAGATATTATTTTCCAAAGATGTATGTACGTCGTTCAGGAAAACGATCGAGTAAAGAAATGTGTAAAAGCGTTAAAAAAAGGTGATCTAAAAACATTAGGATTATATATGTATGCTTCGCATAGAGGATTGAGTGAAATGTACGAAGTGAGTTGTGAGG
>JBNMOV010000203.1:0-8410 GCA_051275765.1 Maribacter sp.
CCTTAGCTTCTTGTCTGGCAGAATTCCATTGATTTTCGAAATCAGCTTCTTCTCTTATGATCCTCATTCCTTTCCCCCCTCCTCCAGCAGTAGCTTTCAGCATGATAGGATAACCTACCTTCTTGGCTACTTTGATACCTTCTTTCAAATTCTTCAGTAAACCATTAGAACCAGGTACTACAGGTACTCCTGCTTTTATCATGGTTTCCTTAGCGGTTACCTTATCACCCATCTTCCGGATCATCTCTGGTGCAGGGCCTATGAATTTAATGCCATACTCTGTACATACTTGTGCAAAATCTGCATTTTCTGCTAAGAAACCATAGCCAGGATGTACCGCATCAGCATTGGTAATTTCTACCGCTGCCATTATCTTAGGTATGCTAAGGTAAGATTCTGTGGAAGATGCAGGGCCTATACATACTGCTTCATCAGCAAACCTTACGTGTAGGCTTTCTTTATCTGCCGTAGAATATACAGCTACAGTACTGATTCCCATTTCTTTGCATGTACGAATGATACGCAATGCTATTTCACCTCGATTTGCAATTAATATTTTCCTGAACATCGATTGGTAGTATTGTTGGGGAGTAGCAATTAATAATGTGCGCAAAATGACGTAGGATTTTTTCTTTTGATAAATTATCAAAAGAAAAAGTCAGATGTGTATATTATTATTTTCCTATTCCCTTAAATAAGAAAATTCCAAGAAAGGTAATATTACCCTTTTGGATCAACTAGGTAAAGCACTTGATCGTATTCCACTGGGGAAGCATCCTCTATCATTACCTTTACTATCTTACCTGATATTTCAGTTTCGATTTCGTTGAATAATTTCATTGCTTCCACTATACATACTACATCTCCTGCAGCTATGGTATCTCCTACTTTCACATAAACTGGCTTATCTGGAGAAGGCGAACGATAGAAAGTTCCTACTATTGGAGATTTAACTTCCAAATAATTGGCTGTATCGTCATTTTCAGCTGGTTCACTAGTAGCTGCCTTAGGTCCTGTTTCCTGTGGGGCTGCAGGGGTTGGCTGGACAGGCTGCATATGATGAACTGGAATTACCTGAGGCTGGGCAACAGATACCACTTGTGGTTCCATAGCCCTAAGTTTACCCTTTACGTAATTCTTTGTACGAATAGTCAACTTAAACTCACCATCCTGCATGATGAATTCAGAAAGATTTGACTTATTGATGAGCTTCACCAGCTCTTGGATGTCCTTAAAATCCATATTATCTTGGTTTGTTGGTATTTATAAATACGGTTTACTTAGCTCTCTCTACGTAACTACTGTTACGAGTATCTATCTTTATCTTATCTCCTTGATTAATGAATAAAGGAACTCTAATTTCTGCTCCAGTTTCTACAGTGGCTGGTTTCGATGAATTAGTAGCAGTATCTCCCTTTACTCCTGGCTCTGTATAGGTAATTTCTAATACGATATACTGAGGTAAATCTATAGTCAATGGGATCTCCTTATCTGCGTGAAAAAGGATTTCTACAGTCATTCCTTCTTTGAGCAATTTAGGATTATCCAATTGTTTTTCTTGAATAGTTACCTGATCGTAGGTATCATTATCCATGAAATGGTAGCCCATATCATCATTATAAAGGAATTGTTGTTTCCTACGCTCTACCCTTACATCCTGAAGTTTATGACCTGCAGACCAAGTATTTTCCAGTACCCTACCTGTGGTAAGGCTCTTGATTTTAGTTCTAACGAAAGCGTTTCCTTTCCCTGGTTTTACATGAAGAAATTCTACTACTTTAAAAATATCATTATTATGCTCTATGCAAAGTCCATTTTTGATGTCTGAAGTACCAATCATTTCTATTATTTGTTATAGTAAGTAACTGTTCAAAATAATAAATAGCTTGTTTTTCTCCTAGTATGCTGCGTTTCAAAAATACTCACTATACCAAGGGCATAGTTCCGTTTTTTGACCTTGCCTAGCAAGAAAAGTCTTACGCTATCCTTTTAGGGATGAGAAATAAATAAATTGCCTATTTTGACTCGTTATTTATTTCTTATCCTCTATAATTATTTTTGACCTATTCCTTATAATTATAAAAGTCTTGCAAAGGTAGGTAAATTATAGATACCTGTCTTTGGAATTATTCGCCATACGCCCACTTAACCAACACTGCTCCCCAAGTAAATCCTCCACCAAATGCTGTAAGAACAATATAATCCCCTTTCTTGAATTGGTTTTCCCATTCCCACATGCACAAAGGAATCGTAGCGGCAGTGGTATTACCATATTTATGGATATTAATGGTTACCTTTTCTTTGGGGAATTTCAAAGCTGCTGCTACTGCATCAATAATCCTCTTATTGGCTTGATGTGGGATTAACCAACTTATATCTTCATTGGTCAATCCGTTTCTATCTAGTAATTCTTTGATGACACTAGACATTCCTTTGACTGCTGCCTTGAAAACGGGTCTACCATCCTGAACCACAAAGTGTTCCTTATTTTGAACGGTCTCCAAACTAGCTGGTTTTCTTGAACCTCCTGCGGTAATGTAAAGGAATTCTCTTCCTGCTCCATCTGATTTGAGCAATGAATCCATGACTCCTACTGGTTCTTCTGTAGGTTCTAACATAACAGCACCACATCCATCTCCAAAAATAATACAAGTAGCTCGATCTTCATAATCTATGATAGATGACATTTTATCACTACCTACTATAATTACTTTTTTATGTGCTCCTGTACGAATAAATTGTGTTCCTACAGTAATGGCATAAATAAATCCAGAGCAGGCAGCCTTGAGATCGAAGCCATAGGCATTTTTCATACCTAATTTATCGCAGAGTGTATTGGCGGTATCTGGCATGACCATATCTGGTGTCACAGTAGCAAAAATGACTAATTCTACTTCTTCTGGTCGTGTATTGGTTTTACTTAATAATCCTTTCACTGCTTCCACAGCCATATCTGAGGGACCTTTATTTTCGCCCTTCAGAATCCTTCTTTCTTCTATTCCTGTACGAGATTTAATCCATTCATCATTGGTATCCACGATCTGCTCTAAATCCTTATTAGAAAGAACATGATCAGGTACCCATCCCTGTACTCCAGTAATAGCTGCGTGGTATAAAGACATTATTATACTTTAGTTTACGATTGCAAAGATAAAATCTGATCGTGTAAAACCTAAAATGTTATCAAAATGATTTGGAATAGGTTTTTAGGTAGTGAGACAAATGTAATAGTTAGCTTGATGAATACTAACAATTTGAATCATTATTGTCACATTATAAATTCAATCTGATATAAATAGTAAAATTACCTGTGAAATAGGTGGAATTATTTCAAATGAAGGCAGCTTATCCTATTTGAGAAAATAAAAAAGGGATATGGCATGTAATCTTTGAGCCAAACTTATCTGTGGCTATTTCCATTTTTATCTTGCCTTGGTGTAATTCTACTATTCTTTTAAGAATGGTTAAACGTAGTAGAATATTGATGATGTCTGGGTTTTTATCTAGACCTTCTATTGTCTCTACCTTTATTCCTACAATACAACTATCAGGAGTCATATCTTCTAAGTATAGTAAAATCTTTAATGAACACTTTTCATAAAAATGGCTAGTATTATGAGCGAGTCCTACTATAATCCTCTTCAAATCCAAAGGATTTCCAAACAAACGATTAGGTAAATCTTCAGCTACGCTGGCTTCTACCACATCGATATTTTTTGTTGAAATATATGGAATAGCATCGTACAATAAATTATCCAAAGAGAATTCTCTATCTTTCCTTGATTCTCCAACTCCCAAATCTGTCTCCTTTTCAGGCAATTCCTGTATAATGTGTTCCAAATGAGTGGAGATACTTTCTAATGAATCTAAGGGTTTCCCACTTTCATCTTTAAAAGGGAAAGATTGGATGGCTTCCAATGCCATTTGTAATGCATTGTAAGGAGTCAGGTTTTTTTTATCAAAAGAGGCATTGATTCTATGCCTTTCATGGATTTCATCTTTTGATTTAAGTTTTTTATTCTCTATTTCAAATAGTTGGCGCTGGATTTCTAATTCGTTTCTTTTTTGCTGGTACTTTTTGAAATCTTCGTATAATGTAGTATAGTCAAATAATTCCCAAAGGATATATTCTTTCCCTTTCATTTCTATCCTAGAAAACGAAAAATCGTAATATCCCTGAAGGAAAGGTGCTGGTTCTTCTACTTTAGAAAATAATAACTTGGCATCGCCTACTTTTAAATGTTCGAGTGAGTAAAATACGCTTTCAATAAAAGGAAACCATTCAGATACCGAATATTGAGTAAGGGTGGATGTATTGAATATCGAATCACAGCTTTCTACCACATTCCCATCCTTCTCTATCAATATCACTTGACAGAAATGGGCTAGTTTTTGTTGGCGTATTTGCTCTACGTTACTATGCATTTATTATTCTAAGCTTCTAATAATTCTACTCCTAATTCACTAAATAGATCTTCTACACGTTCTCCTGTTTTAGCGCTGGTAGTTATGTTGCACGCTACATTCAGTTCTGATAATATCTTTGCTACCTCTTCCTTGCTTACCAAATCATTTTTATTACCTACTATCTTAACAATGCTATCAGGTAATAATTCTTTGAGATAGTTCAAATCCTTTTCGATATGCTGAAAAGTAATTGGTCTAGATAAATCAAAAACATAAATGATGCCAGCTGCTCCTAAAAAATAGGAAACAGGTACTTTATCTTGTGAAACTTCTCCTGCGATATCCCAAAGTAGTATGGATAATTCTTCTCCGTTGATTTCCAATACTTTTTTGTTAACCTTCACTCCTATTGTAGTCAAGTATTTATCACTAAATCTATCATAGACGAATCTATTAAACAATGAAGTTTTGCCTACGCCAAAGTTTCCTGTAAGAATTACTTTTTTACTAATCATCTAGTAAATCTATTTTTTCTTTTTTATATTAAGGAATAGATTAGACATTATTACGAATTATCTGTTTCCTTAATTAAAATATGTTGCCAATTTAGAAGACAACTGTTTAAAATCTGCTTCTGTGTGATTACTAGGAGTGACTGAACTCATTTCCTCTTCTGCAAAATCAAGTACCTTTGCAGATAGTGCCTGTTTTTCTGATGTGGATACTGAGCCGTCCAATATAATTGGGATATAATAGAGATGGAAGCTTTGTATGAATATCTTATATGTTCCAGATTCTATCATCTCCAAATCCTGCCGTTTTTTACTAAAGGCATTTTCTACGAAAGATTTGATAGCAGTTAACATGCCTGCGACTAAGTCCATATCAATGGTTTTATTTTTAGAAAAATGTCCCATTAATATTCCTGAATCCCGTTCTATCACATAGACCTCCTCTATAGAAAGTCTATCTAGTTCCCTAAGCACGATATCTCCTTTTTTTACACCAGATATCGTTGCTTTAAATCGATTTCTCCAGTTTTTCATTGAAAAAGTTTGTTCTACTTTTTGGTCGACTTGTTCTTTGAGTAAGTCAAACTGGTATACAATGAATTTTTTAATCATCTTACCCATTACAGGATAAATAAGATTAAGCAGTTCATCTTGCGAGGATTTCAGTTTTCGCTCTATTATCGTTTCTACTTGTTTTTTGTATTCTTTTGGAAATTTCCTTTTTAGACTTTCTAAATGAATTTCAACGATAGGATTTATTTTCTCAGCTAGTTTTTCACTATTATCCAAATGCTCCCAAATATCAGCAATACCCTCCCTGTCTTCCTTTAAGAGAAGATCTCTTAACAAGGACAGTTCCAAAGCTTCATTCTTATTTGGTTGATTACCCAAAGTTTTTGCTGATTTTTCAGTCATCATTTTTTGGAAACTGTTTTAACACTTTGAATTTGTTATGCCTCTTTTTGTACCTCAATCAGCTCAAAATCAACTATAATAATTTTCAAAAGCCAAATTAAAGCAACTTCTGATCAGACTAGATTATTTACCAGAAATGAGTTTTTTACCCATTTCTTGGAGCATCTGCCCTATCATATCCTTATCATTCTTACTCGTATCTGAAATCTTCCATTCTAAATCTGCTACATTGTCTTTCAGCATGCTTTCCAGACTATCTAATCGAGCATTCATATTATTCTCCATGTCTCCCATATGAGAACGCAACTCTCCTTCGAGTGTCTTGAATTTCTCATCCATCAATTGATTTAGCTGACTAGTCTTTTCGTCCGCAGCATAAAAACTTTTCTGAAACTCACTAATATGCTGTCCCATCAAAATATCTCTAATCATGCTGATTTCTCCAATACCAGCTGGTTTTTCTTCTTTTGCCATTGAGTTAATTATGTTTTTATAATTATCAAAGATACAATATCTAATATTTTTAGTTTAAATTCTTCAATAAGAAGATGATATAAGTAAAAAATAAGTTATTTGTAAGTATTTTTTACTGTAAATCCGTTAAAAGTTCATGGAGTTATTAATATTTACAAAGGATGGTTCAATGCCTCGTATCCGTTATACGATGGAATTCGTATTTTATTATGTATTAAAAATCGAGTGTATCAATTTTACTTCAGAGATAGAACACTTCGTTCGATTTAGTGGAAAAAAGTTGAATTATTCCAATATTAATTTCCAATGTGAATGCTTCAATATATCTCCTTCTGGTTTGTTATCGCTACGTGATTATAAAAAAGTAAAGATTTATTCTGAAACAAGAGTGTCCCTTCCTTATCTAGTCTATGAAGATCATGAAGGGATTGATCCTTTTACTGGTATTTTTTTCATGATTAGCCGATATGAAGAATATTGGTCTTTCCAAGCAGATGTTCACAGCAGATTCCCTGCTGCTGAAAGTATGGCTTATCAAAATGGATTTTTAGAATTCCCTATTGTGGATGCGTGGATAGATTGGATAAGGAAACGGATAAATGAAACTTTTCCTAATTATTCTCCATTGAAAAAGCCAGCTTATCATTTTATGCCTACTTATGACATTGATCATATAAGGGCGTATTTATGGAAAGGTTTTGCTAGGAGTATTGGCGGTATGACTAAAGATGTATTGACTAGGAATGGCCAATTAGTAGAAAGGATAAAAGTATTATTAGGAAAAGAAAAAGATAACTATGATGTCTTTGGTTTTCTAGATGATTTACATGAGAAATATAATTTATCTCCGATATATTTTTGGCTTTTGGGGGATTTTGGAGCATTCGATAAGAATCCTAGTGTGAGGCATCCTTCTTTTAGAAAAGAAATACAAAAATTAGATAATCAATATGATATGGGGATTCATCCTTCTTATGGATCTTTTCTAAAAAAGAAACAGATAGAAAAAGAAATTCATAGGCTAAAGGAAATCATCTCTGTTGAAAGTATAGAAAGGAATAGGTTTCATTTCTTGCGTTTTCAACTGCCTGGTTCTTATAGAATGCTGATTGAATTAGGCATAAAGGCTGATTATAGTATGGCTTTCCCTGATGCGTTGGGGTTTAGAGCAGGAACTTCACATCCGTTTTATTGGTATGACTTAAAAACGGAAACGACTACTTCATTGAAGATATACCCTTTCCAAATTATGGATGTAAGTCTGAAAAACTACCTTGGACTGACTCCTGATGAATCTGTACAAAAAGCAAAGAAAATTACTAGTCACATAAAAGAATATGGAGGTCATTTTATTTCCCTATGGCACAATAGTTCTTTTGACGAAAAGGAATGGAATGGCTGGAAAGAAGTGTATGAGGAGATCTTGAAGATTGGATCAAGTTAAGTTCTTTTGCAGCTCTAATTCTTGAAAAATCCTTTTAATCCGTAAGATAAGTTCATTAGGTCTAAAGGGCTTCGTAATAAAATCCGTAGCACCTAATTTAAATGCTTCCAATACGATTTCATCTTGCTCCAACGCAGAAATCATAATGATAGGCATATCACTTTTTCTCTTCTTCCGAATATATGTAATCAACTCTAAACCAGTTACATGGGGCATCATTACATCAGCCACTACTAAGTCTGGTGACTCTTGAGCGATCATGTCTATTGCTGCTTGTCCATTTACTGCCTTGATTACTGAAAAGCCTTGCCTCCTCAATCTAAACTCAAGTGCTGTGAGCATTATTTCTTCATCTTCACAGACGAGTATTTTCATAACTTATCTCTTATATAGCTTCGTCATCCAACTAAGGATTTCTTAATATGTAAGCAAAGATATATAAAAGACTTTATAATTTAGAGAATTCTTGGCGAAGTTCTCTCAATGTTAGTTCACAATACTTATCCATTTTTGCTGTCATAGAAATCAAATCTGAGGGTTTTCCTTCTTCTCCTCTTGCTATTTTTTCTATTGCCTTATTCGTTTGATCCAATGTTTCATTACCTACAAAAGCCAATGTGGATTTGAGTTTATGGCTTACTGCACTAAGGTTTTGCAT
>JBNMOV010000204.1:0-8392 GCA_051275765.1 Maribacter sp.
TACTAAGTGCTCCAAATGGCACAGAAATAGATGCGAAAAAATACGAGGCGATGTCTGACAATTTCTCTTTGGGACGAGTTTTTGATGGTAGTGCCGAATGGGCTTGCTTCCCCTCCCCTACTCCTCTTGCGAGTAATAATTTAAGCATCGGCTTAGTCGGTTGTTATATCGATGCTCCTACGTCCAGCCTTCCTAGAGGGTTTTATGATAATCCTATTTCATTAGAAATGTCAGCCAATGGAAATGCAGTTTATTATACCACAGATGGCAGTATTCCTACTGAACAATCATTCTTTTATAACGGAGCGATCAATATAGATACGACGATTGTCATTCGAGCAATCAGTTATTCGCCAGAAGGCTATTTTTCACTTCCAGAAACGAATACCTATATTATCAATGAAGGGATTGAAGACATCGCTGTCATTTCCATTGCCACAGATCCTTACAATCTTTGGTCGGATGAAGAAGGCATTTATATCATGGGCCCTAATGCAAGTGCTATTTACCCTTTTTGGGGAGCCAATTTCTGGAATGACTGGACTATTCCTGTTTCAATAGAATTCTTCGAGGAAGATAAAACATTAGCTTTCAAAGGAAGATATGATACCAAAATTCATGGAGGAAGAGGCACAAGAAGCCAGTCTATGAAAGCCCTACGAATATTAGCAAAAGACAAGTACGAAAATCCTTATATCGAACATCAGTTATTCCCTAAAAAAACGGCGAATCAATTCAAACGAATCGTACTAAGAAATTCTGGATCTGATTTTTGTAAAAGTCATTTTAGAGATGGAATTGCACATGATTTGGTGCTAAAAGAAGGATTAGATGTAGATGTTAATGGATATCGACCTTGCATTGTTTTTCTGAATGGTGTCTTTTGGGGCATCCATAATATTCGTGAAAAATTGGATGAATATTATCTCCAATCCAATTACGATGTAGACATCAATAATGTGGATATACTCGAGGAACAGGATTTCGTTGTGCTAGGAGATTTCAATATTTTTGATGAACATGAAGCTTTTATTTTTAATCATGATTTATCTGATGACGCTCATTTTCAGACTGCAGCAAGTTACTTCGATCTCGAAAGCATGACGGATTATTTCATTACACAGACCTATCAGAATAATCTTGACTGGCCAAATAATAATATCAAATACTGGAGAGAACGAAAAGAAGGAGCTAAGTGGCGATATCTGATGTTTGACTTAGATGCTGGACTGGATCCCTACAAAGGAGGAACTGCTTATACTACCAATAAGTTTTTCGCTACCTTGACTAATTTCAAAGATACGAATCGACATGTACAAATTATATTAGCTTTCTTAAAAAACGAAGCCTTCAAAAGGTATCTTATTAATCGCTATGCAGACTTAATTAATACTTCTTTTAGTACAGGAAATTATAAGGAACATTTAGTAGATACTAAAAATAAAATAGCTCCTTACATCAATCGACATTTTGAAAGATGGAATGTTCCTGTCAGTGATTGGTATATACATACAGATGAATTAATTACGACTTTTATAGAATTGCGTCCAGATTATATGAGAGAAGATATTCGTAATTATTTTGAATTGGAAGGCATGGTCGATCTTAATTTCAATGTGTTTCCAGAAAATGCAGGAACAATAGAAATTAATACCATCTCACCAGAAAAAATCACCTTGCCTTGGAATGGTATTTATTATAAAAATCTTGCTATAGACCTGACTGCCACTGCACAAAATAATTATGCTTTCCAATATTGGACAGACAGCAATGGCGATATCATTGGCAATACTACTACACTAGAAAAAGCATTTAAAAACAACGAAAATATCACAGCTCATTTTAGGGATATTTCTACTATTACTTCCCTAGAAATCACACCTAATCCTACAGATAATTATCTACTCGCCAATATCAATTTACCTAATGAAGATAATGTCGTTATTTCCGTTTATGATGCCGCTGGAAAACTCATGATGTCAGAAAATACAGGCATTTATCCTAGTGGTATTGTTAGTTTTCCACTTGGTTTTTTTGATTGGGGTTCTGGCGTTTATTTTTTGAAGATTCAGCAAGGAGATTTTAGAGAAGTGGGACGGTTTTTAATTCGATAACTAATATCAAAAGTCTTTAAGACTTTCGATGTTGGGAATAATGTAAAAATTCTTAACTTTATTCCGATAAGAAATACGTCAACTATAAATAAAAGAAAAATGCTATATCAAAAAGGTCTATTTATCTTTTCAATTGTTTTTTCCATTCTATTATTTTCTTGCAATCCTAAACAAGAAATAGATCAACCAATAACGGAGGTAACTAAAGAGGATAAAACAACCGTTGCTTCTGAAGGTGAGACAAATATCTTTTCTGATGAAAGTGCCAATGAACAAAGAGAAGGTCTTAAATCATCACATATTGGAGAATACGAAAAAGGCACTAATTACCTAAATAGCAAAGGCAAATTAATTAGTGCTAGTGACGATACGGGTTTACCTTATACACATTATTTTAAAGTCGCATTCGAAAATGGAGATACTACAACTTTCGATTTTTTTGGAGGAGAATTCAGTGCTGAATTTATAGGTTATGAAGGTTTAAATTGTGTCATTGATTATTTCGAAAAAAAGGACCATATCATAGAAAAATGGTTTGATAAAAATAGTGAAGGTAAGTTTGAAGAAGAACAAGACAAGGATGTTGACTTGGATTATCTAAATTATCCAAGTATTACTGGAATTTATTCTGCACCTCATTTATCTGGCGATTTACCTACTGAATTCTATGTAAAAAATGATAAAGAAACTGTAACCTTTATCAATTTTATAGAAGAAGCTGTTAAGGAGGAAGAAAAGAAAGAAGTTAAGGTTTATTATTCTACTAGTATTAGAAGTAATGCTGTGCGAGTGGTGTTTCCTTCTTTGAAGAAGTAGAGGTTTTTACTGTTTGATATAGGCAAATAGTCTATGCAAAACGGAGAAAACCGATGTCTCTAGGAGAAGATTAAGAAGTTGTTTTTTTAAGAGAATAAACTTAATTGTTTCTACTTAGTAGTAAGTAATCCATTTAATTTTCAAAGCCTCGGACGAATACGATTCGCCCTAAGTTTTGAAAAAATGATCTACTATACTTTCTACCAGCCATAAGCCTTAATCACTGCATTCACCAGTTCGTATCTAAACTATCTCCATTCGTCATCACTATAATTCCAGAGTTTAAAACACCATTGCTATTACTACTTACATTAGGAAAAACAATCAAGAATGCTCTATACCCCTCATTCGAGCCACCATGACAATAATAGGAATTAGTAGCAGATACGTTTCCATCAGATATTATCAAGCCCTATCCTCCAATTAATGTACCCGTATTAGCAGTAGTCAATACATTTTGATTATTAAATTGACCAGCGTTATTCAGCATAATAATCACATTCGCTAATTATTATGCATTGGTATATAAGCCCGCTGCGGCATACTCTGGATAACGATTTCTGACGTTTTTCTTTTCATCAATATTATACCCCCAAGTCAATTGTTTTTTATCATATACACTTTCTGGATTCGTAGTAAATCTACTTTCAGACATCCCTAATGGATTCAAGATATTCATCTTCATCCAAGCATCATATTTTTGATCGGTCAGTTCTTCCGTCAATTGTTATAAAGTGGTAAAAGCTGGACCAGAGTATGTAAATCTTCTTGAGGTATTATTATACGTAATTCGTACTCTTTCCGTCGTCGATTTACCAGAACCACTCATTATACTAGTAGTAGAAGGCAAATCACGAACAGCCATACTTTGAGAATAACCACCATAACCGCCTTCTTGTATCTTAGGACAATTGCTTCCATTTGTTAATTGAGCTTCATACAAAGAATCCACATTACCATCTATACCGCTATCATGCCTTAAAATATTCCTTAATGTAACACTATTAGAATCTGTCAATGTCAAACATGGATGAATTGGAATAACATTATTTAAAATATTTTGCAAATCAACATTTATTTGAACCAGAGCCTGTTCCGTCATTTCATAAGCTCCAACAGCTGCCAAAACTTTACTGATAGAAGCAGATTGAAACATACTCTCTGGATGAACAGCATTTTTTCTATCTCCACTTTTCAAATGTCCATAAGCTGTTGACCAAACCACTTGTCCATTCATCACAACTGCCACACTTACTCCTGGAACATTATAATCTCTCATCCTTTGCCAAACTGATTTACCGCCTACATTCGATTCAAAATTCCGAATAATATCATTGGGTTTAGTTCCAAATTTTTTATTAGAGATAATCGACCAACCTTTGCCATTAGGTGTAAAAGCGATGATTTTTATCTTATTTTTATTCTTCCTAAAAACCTTCATTTGCTTAAAGCAATCATCATTGATATTTCTAGCAAAATGATAATCCTCTGCTAGAATTAACCAGCCACCATCTGGCTCAAAAGCGACATGATCTATTTTTCTTGGAGCTGCTTGGTTCGGCAATGGTGATTCTGATAAGTTTTTCATGATCTGATAACATTCATCATCAATATTACGAGCAAAGAAATTACCATCTTTCCTTAATAAGATTTCTGATGTTTTGTTTGAGCAGCGTTCCATTCTTTCTCCTAGCAAAACATCGAAAGTCTTAAAGACTTTCGATGTTGGGAGGAGGGAATTTAAAAATAATTCCACCTCAAAAAATTCAGATGGCAACATTTTTTCATTAATCTCATCCCAAATATCAATGGAATAGGTTCCTGCTTTTCCTAAATCATCAACAGAAATCGAAGCAACACTTCTGTCTATTATAGTTTCATAAACAACTTCATCATACTCATCAGTAACACTGATTTGATAACTCAATTTTTCTGCGTTGATGTTAGTTCCTGCTAGATCGATCAATACTTTATCGTCATAAAAATTAGTAGCAACCTTTACTTTCTCATCTCGGATTTCATTGAATGATACATAATCAGCATCTTCGATTTCTATAGGGAAGCTACAAAATAAGGTCTGGTAATCACTTCCATGCAATTTTAATGTACCAAAAAACGGAAAGGAAATATCAGCTTTCAGGCTTAAGAGATGTGTCTAAAAACTAGCAGGAAGTCCATAATATTGGACTTTTTGCTTTGCTATCACATTTCCATCTTCATCTTTCAGAATAAGTGTTGAATAATGATATAAATGCTTAATATACAATTAATTGGATATTAAAATAAGTAATTGATCAGATTCTTCTGATTCTACCAATCCACGAAATTGAATAGCTAATTGGTCGCAATCACTTTCAGTTTGAGCTGAAAGCATAGTAGTCATATCATAGTAAGAAGAAGAAAATAGTCTGTTTCATCATTTTTATTTTAGTACCTTAGAATGCTGCAATCAGGGAATTTATTCATGCTCAAGGTATTAAAGTAATGTTATAGTTTACTTATTAAAGATGTTGATATTTTCTTAATGATTACAGCTCATCAAAAGAATATCGACTTAGCAATATAATATTTCTCTAATCGTATTTTAAGTCAACTTCTCATTGCGAAAAATTTCCACCATAATTTCGTTATCATATTCATCATAAGTCCATTTATTTGTTTGGTCAAGTTCCATTGGAAAAATTGGTCCTTCACTTCTAAAAACATCTTCGACTTTTCGATTAGCATTTTCATGATATTTTGTAATTGTTTTTTCAGTTTCTCCATTGAGCGTAATTTTTTCTTTTACCTTTTCATTCAAATAATATTCGTAATGATATACATATTGATAAAAGCTAGAGGTTTGGATTTCTTTTTTTAATTTTTCATCCTCATAACTGTAAGAATTTTCAGCATATTTTTGAAAATCCTCAGTTCCTCTTTTCTTGAAAATGATTTCATTTTTCAAATTAGACGTTCCTTCGATGTAGCTAAGTTCACATTTTTTTGCTTTAGAAAGATTACCTTCATCGTCATATTCTTCTTCTAAAATGAGTTGGTCATTTTTATCGTAAGAAAACTTTGTTGTTCTATAATTAGTTTTTTCTTCAATAATATTTTTCCTAATATACAGAAGTTTCCTTTCCTCTCTCGTCAGTAGTAATACATTTTTTTTCATTAGCATTAGTAGGTACAACTTCGTTCATCCGTTCCACCAATTGAATAAGAATCATAAGTAAATCTTTTGATCATATTTCCATCCTTATCAAAATATTCAGAAGACGTATACTTTTTATCCTCAGACTTAGGATTGACTTGATACGTTTCGATAGTTTTTATTTTTAGAGAAGAACTAGAATCAGAATTTTGTGTTGATGTAGGAGATGGGGAACATTGCCAAGTCAAAACAGCTATAAAGTAGAAGAGAAATTGAACTTTCGTCTTATTATTATTTTAGTTAACTAAATAGAATTAGGAGTTATACCAATTTGAATCATAAATCTCGCATATAATTCCAAAGATTTGAGCGATTACGTCGTTAAAAATACTCGCCATAGCTACCGCTGCGTTTTTTGCCTAGTACTCACACAAATACTTAAGCAAATCCAATGCGACTTTATAAACTCAAATTGGTATTATAAAACAAAAGTACAGTCAAATAGATAAGAAATGAATACGCACTTCATACCATTTATCTACGGGTTTTACACTGAAGTTGTTTAAAGTTGCGTAAAATTTATATATGTTCTCGAAATCAGCAATTCTAATACCCTTAAATTTCATCGTATCGAACCTATGTTTAGCTAAGGTTTATATATAGAATTCTAGGACACTTTGAAAGCAACATATATGGAAAAGACGCAACTTTAAACAACTTCACTATCAAAAATGTTATAAAATAAATTATCTATTTCAATTTGATCTTTTACACCATCCTATGAGTTCGATAATATATCTAGTGAATGTTCTAAAAATTTCTATTTCCATACCTTTTACTTACCTTTATTTAACTAATTCAAGTACATCCTCCTAATACACCTTGAATTCCATACTATCGTTAAGGGAGTAGGCAATTAATAAGATACGTAAAATGACAAGATTATTATTTCTTATGCCGAGGCAAAAAATATTTGCATAGCCTTAGCTCTGAAAATATTTTTTAACGATGACAAAAAGAATAAGAATCCGTCAGATGCGTACATTATTATTTTCCTGTCCCCTAAAAGACCAAATACATATGAAATCACAACTACACTCCATTATTAAGATAATAATCCTTATTATTATTTTATCTCCAGTCACAATACAAGCACAGGAGCATTCTGTGGCAAGAAAATGGAATGACGTACTCTTAGAAGGCATCAGAAACGACTTTGCACGTCCTACTATTCACTCTAGGAATTTATATCATACTTCTATTGGAATGTACGATGCATGGGCTGCTTATGATCCTAGTATAGAAACTTTTTTACTAGGGAAAACGCTATATGGTTATTCCTGTCCATATACGCCAATTACACTTCCCGCAGATATAGAAGCAGCAAGAGAAGAAGCCATCAGTTACGCTTCATATCGCTTACTCAAACATCGTTTCCTTAATTCTCCTGACGAAACGGACACCTATATAGCATTGGATGCTCTCATGGATTCACTAGGTTATGATAAAACATTTGTGAGCACAGATTATACCAATGATGGTTCAAGGGCATTAGGAAATTATATCGCTGAAAGCCTTATCAATTACGGCTTACAAGATCAATCCAATGAGCAAGGCTCTTACAATAATCAATTTTATGCTCCTATCAATGATCCATTAGTAACAGATTTACCAGGAAATCCTGACATTAGTGATCCAAATAGATGGCAGCCGCTCACACTCGATATATTCATCGATCAAAGTGGCAATGTCATTCCTTTTAATACACCAGATTTTTTGAGTCCAGAATGGGGAGCAGTCGATCCTTTCGCATTGAAAAGCGAAGACATGACAACTTATTCTCGCAATGGCGATGATTATTTAGTTTATCATGATCCAGGCATGCCTCCGCTTTTGGATACGATGCAAGTCGATTCATCTGATAATTACAAATGGGGTTTTGCCTTAGTTTCTGCTTGGTCATCACATTTAGATCCAGCAGATGGCGTGATGTGGGACATCTCCCCTGCTTCCATTGGAAATATCCAAAGTTATCCTACTTCCTTCGATGATTATGATACTTTCTATGATTTAGAAAATGGAGGAGATGCAAGTATAGGACATACGATGAATCCAGTTACAGGACAGCCTTATACGCCACAACTTGTTCCAAGAGCAGATTATGCGAGAGTACTGGCTGAATTTTGGGCAGATGGTCCGGATTCTGAAACTCCTCCTGGACATTGGTTTACATTACTCAATTATGTAGGCGATCATCCACTTTTTGAAAAAAGATATAGAGGAACTGGCGACATTATAAATGATTTGGAATGGGATGTAAAATCTT
>JBNMOV010000205.1:0-8367 GCA_051275765.1 Maribacter sp.
CAACACAATTAACTAATAATATGAAATCAAGAACATTGATCATGATGCTGATACTGGCATTTCTAACCAGCAGTATCTACGCTCAAAAAACTAATGATAAAAATCCACTCAAAGCCAAATCTATCTCCATTTTTAAGAATGGAAGTGCATTTTTTATCAAAGAGGGAAAAGTGAAAACAAAGAATGGTTCTTACATCATGACAGAGAATCTGCCTCGTGCATTATTTGGTACATTTTGGATACATTCCCCTTCTAATGAACTCAAACAAGTAACGAGTTATACAGATTTGGTAACCACGACAAGCGAAGATATTGCTCGTTCATTCATCGACTTAGTACAAGCGAATAAGGGTAAGAAGATGAAAATCCATATAGGGAAGGATGAGATATATGAAGGAATACCAGAAGAAGTCGTGATGAAAGATGTGAAAGGCGAAGAAAAAAGATTTGTCAATCAATCTATTATTGTATTCAAAACAGCTACAGATTGGTTGAGCTTTTCTCCTGCTGAAATTCGTAGGATACAATTCTTAGAAAAACCCAATCAACTATTGGAAAAGGAAACTGTAACCAATAAGCACGTACTCAGCGTAGATTTTACGACTAAAAAATCAGAGCAGAACTTAGAAATGATGTACTTGGAAAATGGTATTAACTGGACACCCACCTACCTCATAGAAATGACTTCTGATACTAAAGCCAAACTATCATTAAGGGCAGAAGTAACCAATAACGCAGAAGATATTGATAATACTGATGTGAATTTTGTAGTAGGAATCCCTAATTTTAGATATGCAAATAAACTCTCATCCCTAGTAGATTTTCTAGGCATGGTTTATCCCAATAAAAACCAGTACGCCCTCAATAATGTTTCAAGTAACTTACTACAAACATCGGATTATGGAATAGACGATGCTTCAATGACTGCTCCAGGTACTCCTATGGGAGGTGGCGTAGTTGGCGATGCAGATGAGGATTTGTATTTTTATAATGTCAAAAATATTACGCTCAAAAATGGGGGTAGGGGACAGTATCCTATTTTTAGTAAAGAAATAGATATCGCTCATATTTACGAATGTAATATGGCTCAAAATTCTGCTACCACAGGTTTTTACCAAAAGGATTTCCTATTCACACCAGATAATAAAAATCCAGTTTTTCATTCTATCAAAGTCAATAATAACCTAGAATTTCCTTGGACGACAGGATCTGCAATGGTCATGAGTAGTAAGTCTGGCGAAAAGCGTCCAATCAGTCAAGATATGCTCAATTATACGCCTATGAAAGGACATAGCTATGTCAAACTGACAGAAGCACCAGATATCAAAGTAAAACACGCTGAAAAGGAAGTATCCAGAGAACAAAAAGTACGAAAAGTAAATGCAAATAATGGTAGGTATTACTATGATTTGGTTACAGTAGAAGGAAAGATAAAAGTAAGAAGCTTCAAGGATAAAAAAGTAGATTTGAATCTGAAAAGAATCATCTATGGCGAATTGATCGAGTCAGAAGTGAAATGGCTGAAAGCTGAACGAGTCAATCGATCTGCTGACATCAATAAGATAACGGATGTATGCTGGGAAACATCTTTAGATCCAGAAGAAGAATTAGAAATCACCTATAGTTATCAGGTGTATGTGCAACAGTATTATTAAATGCTTACTTTAAAATTTGTCGTAAACGACTACTTGAAAGGGCTACATTTCTTAAAATGTAGCCCTTTCTCAATTATTTATCCTTAATTCTACATAATCGGATAGGCTAATCTCTTATTTTATGTAAAATTTCGTGATTTTTATGAACTCATAGATTGTAATATCATTATTAATAGACTTTATTACGAATAGTTTTTTGTGAGAGACAAATTAGAGATTTTGGAAATAAACAAGGCATTTTTCGAAAATTGTAGCCTTAGCTACGGTTGAGGGAAATAACGCAGTAGATTTTTAAAAGGTCAATTTGGCTATGATCAATTATTCGTAATAAAGTCTAATATTTAATATTTAATTAATTAGAAACTACATGTTATTAAGAACTATCCTTTTTTTAGTATTTACGAGTTGTGTAACGTTGATTTCAGCACAAATAAGTCCTTCTAACTATCCCACAATAGACGAAAGGTGCGGAACTGTCCATATGCACGAATATAGCCAGCAACAGCAAAATGTAGCATCTGATACTGCTTTTGAAGAATGGATGGAACGTAAAATTCAAGAAACAGATTTTTCACAAAGAGAGCTTATCACCATACCAGTAGTAGTTCATGTCATTCATAATGGCGAAGAAATAGGTACATTACCTAATATATCTGATGCACAGGTTATTTCTCAAATGAATGTGTTGAATCAAGATTTCAGAAAGATGCTAGGTACGAATGGTTATAATGATGATCCAGCGGGAGCAGACATAGAAATAGAATTTTGCTTTGCTGAGATAGATCCTGTTGGCAATCCTACGAATGGAATCAATAGACAAAATTTAGGCAGTGATGGCTGGAGTAACAACCAGATAGAAAGCAATATGAAGCCTAATTCTATCTGGAATCCAGAGCAATATTTCAATATTTGGGTATGTAATTTTTCTAATACTAGTTTATTAGGTTATGCTCAATTTCCTTCTGGTTCTGGTTTGCAAGGATTAGGTGGAGGAGCAGCGAATACAGATGGTGTAGTTATAGCTGCACCATATTTTGGAACGGTAGATGAGGATGATGGTTCTTTTACATTAGGTAATAACTATGATTTAGGAAGAACATTGACACATGAGGCAGGGCATTTTTTTGGATTACGGCATATATGGGGCGATGGTGGTTGTGGTCAAGATGATTATTGTGCGGATACACCCGATTCTGATGATTCTAATGGAGGATGTCCTACTGGAACAATAGCTTGTGGATCAGAAGATATGATAGAAAACTACATGGATTATACCTATGATGCTTGCATGAATATCTTTACCAATGATCAAAAAGCAAGAATGCTGACAGTAATGGAAAATAGTCCTAGAAGAGCGAACTTGAAAAATTCTATTGTTTGTAACCCTCCTCCATTATTTGCTTTTAATGGACAGGTAGTAGATGCAGAAACAGGTGTAGGTATAGCAGGTGCTGCAGTGAAATTTTCAGGAGACTTATCTCCTGAGGCAAATACAGGAACAGATGGTACATTCACTTTTCCTAGTATTTATGAAGGAGAATATCAAGTATTCGCAGGAAGCTGGGGTCACATGACAACATTTGTTTCTAATGTATATTTTGATGAAAATTCAGCTCTATATACCATAGAATTAGATAAAGGGTATTATGATGATTTTGCTTTAGATTTCAACTGGACAGTAAGTGGTAATGCAGAAACAGGTAGTTGGGAAAAAGTAAATCCAAGCGGTTCTTATTATGATGGAACGGAGTACGATCCTTCTTCTGATGTGGATAGCGATTTAGGAAATGAATGCTATCTTACAGGAAATGCTGGAGGTGGTAGTGCTGGCTCAAATGATGTGGATAATGGAACGACTACATTGACATCGCCAGCTTTCGATGCTACTTTATATACTGAACCAAAAGTAAGTTTTTACAGGCTATTCGCCACAGGTGGAGGACAAGGTGCTACACCAGATGATGTATTGGAAATTAGTTTGACTAATGGTAGTGAAACAGTCGTTTTAGAAACAGTAGATATTAATTCTGATGATTTATTTGAATGGGTGTATAAGGAGTTTGTGATGTCTAATTATATCGCATTAACGAATAGTATGCAACTCATTATCACGACATCTGATCAAGTAGGTAATGCAGAGGGACACCTTGTAGATGCTGCTATAGATTTATTCAGAGTAGAAGAAGCTTATAATGTAAGTGTGGATAATACCTTGGCAGATGAACTGAATTTTTCATTGCAGCCGAATCCGTCTCAAGGAGAATTTATGATACAATTAGAAAATATCAATGAAATTGCCAATATCAGAATCTTCGACGCATTAGGACGACAAATCCTAGAACAAAATGCTTTTGATGGCAATACAAATATCAATATCAGCCAACAAGCCACTGGTATCTATTTCTTACAAGTAAATGTAAATGGACGCTCTTTTGTAAAAAAGATAGTTAAGAAGTAGGAGAGATATTAAGATGCTGAGATATTGAGGTTTTAAGATGAATATCTCAGTTGCATAAAGAGAAGAGTCCTTTACCAATTTATTGGTAAAGGACTCTTTTTTAATCTTAGTATCTCAATATTTATTTCATTCCCTGTTCCAAATCAGCAATAATATCAGCCACACTTTCTATGCCTACAGAAAGACGAATTAAGCCATCTGTGATGCCATTGCGTTCTCGCATTTCTTTGGCTACATTGATATGCGAAGAAGAAGCTGGATGAAGCACCAAAGTATCGACATCGCCAAGAGTAGGGGCGAGTGTACAAAATTCGATGCTATTCATGAATTTTAATCCAGCGTCCAGTCCACCTTTCAATTCAAAACTAAGCATTCCACCAAAACCAGACATTTGTTTTTTCGCCATTTCATGATCTGGATGCGAAGCCAAACCATTGTAATTTACAGTCGCTACTTTAGAGTGTTGTTCTAAGTATTCAGCTATTTCCTGTGCATTTTGGCAATGACGATCCATACGAAGTTCTAACGTTCTCATGCCATTGTTCAGCAGCCATGCTTCAAAAGGACTAGCATTCGTTCCTGCCAATTTTAGCACTTGCCAAATTCGTCCTTCCATCAATTCTTGATCTCTACCAATGATAACACCAGAAATAGAATTGCCATGACCATTCAGATATTTAGTAGAAGAATGAATAATAAAATCCACTCCAAATTTGAAAGGCTGCTGCAAATAAGGCGTAGGAAAAGTATTATCAATAATAGAATAAGCAGCATACTTTTTTCCTAAACTCGCCAATGATTCGATATCTACACAAGCCAAAGTAGGATTAGCAGGCGTTTCAAAATACAGCGCTTTGATAGAGGAATCCTTTTTCAATAAATCCTCTACATGCTCCAAATCTTGCAAATTCGTAAAGATAGTTTCGATACCAAATCGACCTAAGACTTTCACAAAAAACTCTGTCGTTCCTCCATAAAGATTTCCTTGCGTCAATATCTTATCTCCAGCACTCAATACGCCAGAAACCAATGTAGAAATAGCAGACATTCCAGAACTCGTCAATAAAGCAGTCGCTTCGCCTTCTAGCCCAAACATTTCCATTCTAGCCACTTTATCAGCCACTGCAGAAGTATTTGGATTAGCATAACGTCCATAGACTAGCCCTTTTTCCTTTCCTGTAAATATATCTATTCCTTGATCTATTGTATCAAATTCAAATGACGACGTAGCATACAAAGGCATCTGATGTGAACGAATATCTCCCTTGAATTTGGCTTCTTTCACACAGATAGAGCCAAAGTTTATTTTTTCTTTCATGTTATTTAGCTTGTTGGTGTATTGGCTAGTTAGCGTATTGGCATTTATTCAACTCCAGCTCGCTAGTTCGAAGTTGCACCTCGGACTTAAACTAAAGCCAAATTTTTAGTATTCAAAATAATAAAAACTCCTAAAAGAAAACTAAAAGTGAAGCGAAACGACCTTTTCTTTTTTCCTCTCTCCTTTCCCCTAAAAGCAAGGCGAAGCCGATCGTTCTTTTTCCTAAAAATCCACAGCCACTCCAAGCCACTTTTCCAATTTAGTCTTCAAACGTTTCTTTTCCTCTGCATTGAAATTAGCAATCCTCGCATTTCCATGATGTTTACCTTTCATCATGAACCATTCAGAATTAACCTTATCGCTTACAGAAACAGCAGTCGCAGACCAAGTGTCTATTTCACCATAGATATAGATAAAATTATTGCCCTTCTTTTGAAGCCATTTTGCTACTTTGGAATTATAGCTATTATCATAAGTCGTAGCCATTTTATTAGGAACAAATGAAGCATGAGGATTCTTTCCTACTATATCTAAGCAGCGTTTAAAACCTTTCGTATCAAAACCATAATATCCCAACTGTGTAGAAGCTTGATAATAATGAGGACCATAAAAATCCACCATTCTGTCACTATAAAAGTCAACGCCTACTACATCTATAAAATGCTCCAATAATTCATCTGTACTGGCAGATTTGTTTGGAATACTACTGCATTCATTTCCCCATTGCCAAAAAGAAAATGAATACTCCAATACACCTAATTCGAATGCAGCTTCTAAGCTGTGATAAGTGAATTCTTTATTGCCACCTTTAACGTACCATTTGAGTAAAGGAAGTATCTTTTTCTTGTTTTTCAATAATCTTTTTTGATAATCCTTAATGGCTTTTCTGCATTCTGGAGTGCCTACATTTTTTAAGAATTTATAGATACGCTTATCCTCATAATCATTATTCAAAGGAGCGACATAAGGCATCGAAACAGCGACATCATCTGGATAAAAATAGCGATAAGCGATAGTCGTTTGACCACCTTTACTAATGCCAGTAGAAACCCACTGGTTTTTATATAATCTACCAATGAGAGTGCGGATTTTATGCAAATCTGCGGTAGCTTGTTCGATAGTCAGATATTTCCAATCTGCATTTTCAGGAATAGACTCTCCAAAATATCTATGCTCTACATTTATCTGATTCGCATTGAGTAAATCCGTAGCTTCATACATCCTATTTCTACTAGCAGAATAACCTTCTGTAGCGATGACATTTAGTTGATCAATACCTTTATGATTAAGGAAGATTTTCTGTTGGAAATGTCCTTTCGATAAATCAAAATGATCGATAGGCTGCTTTATCATCAGCAGATAAGAACTGTAGCCTTTTTCTATAGCATCTATCTTTTCAAAACGAACATCAGGAAGATCGTATAGGTATTTAGATATATCTTCTTGTGCTTGCAGGTTGATAGCAAAACAAAGAAATAAGGCGATTCGTAAGAGTTTCATAAAGTGCATTTTTTTAATAATTCTCAAAATAATAAAACCCAACATCGGAAATCTCAACGATCTTTGATGTTTTGCTAGACCAAAATTCAGAACTTTATTAAACCAAACATCAAAAGTCTCAAAGACTTTCGATATTGATCGTTAAATATTATTCATTTGTGATTTTGTTTGGCAAGATGCGAAATATTGTGTCTCTACATTTTTTGAATTAAAAATGTTCACAAAATACTGTTCACTGTTCACTGTTCACTGATTAACCATCCTTTGCTATTTTCCCAATCCCAGGCAGATTTCACGATGTCATTAATATCTCGTTTTGGTGTCCAACCTAGTTTATCTCTAGAATTAGTAGTATCTGCATAAATAGCTGCTACATCTCCTGGTCTTCTTTCTCCCAAAGTATAATTCAAGGCCATTCCCGTTACTTTTTCAAAAGCTTTAATCGCTTCTAAAACTGTTACACCATCACCAATTCCAAGATTGAAAACCTCGCAATTCGTTTCATTCTTATTTCCCAATAAAAATTGAACAGCCTTAGTATGTGCGTGAGCCAAATCCATGACATGAATAAAATCCCTCACACAACTTCCATCACGAGTAGGATAATCTGTACCAAATACAGTCATACTTTTTCTATGCCCAATTGCTACTTCAGTAATGATAGGCACAAGGTGCGTATTTTCCAAAATAGGAGCTTCTCCAATCTTAGATGTTTCATGCGAGCCAGCAGGATTGAAATAACGCAATAATACTACATTAAATTCTGGATGTGCGATACAGTAATCTCTTAGAATTTGTTCGCCCATTTGTTTGGTACGAGCATAAGGACATTCTGCTTCTCCAAAAGGAGTTTTCTCTGTTACAGGCAATTCTTCTGCATTGCCATATACAGCACAGGATGAAGAAAAAATCAGATTCTTAACGCCATATTTTTCACAACAATCTAATACGTTCAATAGATTGTTGAGGTTATTCCTATAATATTTTACTGGATTAGAAACAGACTCTGGAACATAAATATGTGCTGCAAAATGGATAACTCCTTCGATATCTGGATTTTCTTGGAATATCTTTTCCGTTTTTTCCATATCACACAAATTCACTTCATAATTGACATGAGGTCTACCCAATAATTCGGATATACCTTCCGTCATTTTTTTGTGTGAATTAGAAAAATCGTCTGCACTAATTGGATTGAAACCATTTTCTGAAAGATCTATAACAGTGTGGCTTCCTATGTATCCACATCCTCCAGCTACTAATATCTTGCTCATTTGTTGATTTATTTTAATTGGTAAAGGCTATAAAATAAACGAACCTATAGGCTCATTCTTATATAAGGGATGAGAAATAAATAAACGATACCACTTATAACGCAGGATTTTTGCTTGCTAATAAGGCGAAAAACGCAGACATAGCCGTAGCTATGGCGAGTA
>JBNMOV010000206.1:0-8359 GCA_051275765.1 Maribacter sp.
ATTTTATTAATCATTATATAGAACTGAATGAATTGCATAATAGTTGATGATGACATCTTTTACTGCAAAACGCTCACCGCATTTTGTAAAAGATTGGGATTGAACCTTAAGGGGACATATTCGGATCCTGTAGAAGCCCTTTCTGTCCTTTCGGATTCATCTGGAATAGATCTGGTGTTTCTAGATATACATATGCCAGAAATAACTGGTTTCGATATCCTAAAAAGTAATCCAAAATTAAATGTTATCATATCCACTATGGATGGCTCTAAAGCTATTGAAGCATTCGATTATAATGTAGTTGATTATTTATTGAAACCTGTAACCTTAGATAGGTTTATCAGAGCGGTAAATAGGGCAAAAGAGAGAATTGACAGAAAAAAAGCAGTCGCTAACCAACTTACAGCAAAAAATAAAAAACAAGAATCGAATGTCAAAGAGATTTTTGTAAATGTCAACAAAAAATTAGTTAAAATAGAATTGGATAATATCTATTTAATTGAAGCAAAAGGCGATTATGTATTAATTAAGCTTGTCGCAGGAAAAAACATAGTAGTACATACGACACTAAAAAGCATGATGGACAAACTGCCAAAAAATCAATTTGTCAGGGTGCATCGTTCTAATGTTGTTAATATTAAAAAGATAGTAGATATAGAAGATTCTAATATCTTAATCAACAAGGAAGTTGTGCCAGTAAGTAAGACATATAGAGAAGAATTATTAGGAAAGTTGAATTTGATCAATTAAAAATTAATGAAGTTGCTTACCTTTAGTTAACTGCATTTCAACATTAAGTAAAGTCAGTTCATCTGTAGATGGACTATAGTTCAGTCAGAAAATATTTAAAAATAATGATAAGTCTCTTATTACATTAATTAAAAAAAATATTTCCAAGTAGTTGCAAAACAGTAGGTTACAGGACACTCTTTTTATTTTCAAAAAAATATTTCCTTTTAGTTTTCTCTTTCTTTTCTTATAGTACAAAAAAGGCATTTCACCTTTAGTTTCGTCCCTCTCATCTTTTTTCTTTAAAATACACTTCTAATATCTCGTACATTTAAATTATCAAATCACTGGGTATAAATTACCTGCTATATACTTAATGGGTACGAAATTAGTAGATCAGAACTAAAAGAAGGAGAAATTCTTTTTCCCCAAAAAAGAAACTAGTTGGAAAAAGGACGATTTGGACTTTATTATTGGGCCTATTAACCAACAACTTAGTATAAAAAATAAATACTGCATTTATTTGCTATTTTTAGATAGATAAATACGATTAAGAATAAGGGTTTTATGGTGCATTTGCATTAGTGTCGAGCCGTTTGGGAGGGGTCCCGAGCGGCTCATTTTTATAGAAAAAAGCCTAACATCTTAGATGTTAGGCTTTTTTCATAAAGGTTTATTTTGGTGGAAAATTATAAATCCTTACCAAAATGCTTTAGCAATAAATAATAGAACATAGCTCTATACTTGTTTCTATTAGACTTACCTAATTGATCTACTACAGCAGCAATACCTGCATCTAATGAATCATCATCAGTCATTCCTAGTTTCTTGATAAGGAAGTTAGCCCTTACCCTTCCTAATTCTGCGGGATCAGTAGCAGACACTTTAGAAGCATCCTTTAGGTAAATAGATGGACCACAAGCTTTTGCAGCTTTTCTCAATAAATCTTCATCATACTTGATGCTAAGTTTATCAAATTCAGCTTTATAAAGATCTATTGCTTCTTCGAATTTACTCATAGTATTAATCTTTTAATTGGTTTTAAATTAAAATAAATTACAATTATAACATTTTTTTCTTTGCTATGTTATTGAAAGCTAATAATTTTGAGATTCAAGCAAATAAATAGACTTATTAGCTTCTTTAATATTAATTATATCCCATATAATATCCCTATTATCAACTCGTTAGCATGATTTTATATCATTCATGAAAGCCTAATTAGATCACTAGTCGTTTTGTATAAAAGCCATTCAAACAATACTCTTCCACTTAAACAACTACAGGAAATATAGCCTACCTATATTTTTTCTATTTCCTTAATTAATCTATACAGATCAAAAAATCTATTTCCAAATATTACCTTTGCTCTATATGGTTTTTAGTAGCATTATATTTCTATTGTACTTTCTTCCTATATTTCTTATCCTATACTTTATCGTAGGTAAGAAATATAAGAATATTGTTATTCTTGCTTCTAGTATTTTCTTTTATAGCTGGGGAGCACCTGTTTTTGTCTTTATTCTATTAGGCTCTACTTTTTTGGATTTTTATCTGGTGAAATGGATGCATCAAAGCCAGACTCCTAAAAAAAAGAAAGGATTACTTATTTTTTCTATCCTACTCAATGTAGGGCTACTGGCCTACTTTAAATATGCCAATTTTTTTGTTGAGAATCTAAATAGTTTTATTGAAACATTAGGAGGAAGCGAATTAGACTGGGCAGAAGTTATTTTGCCTATTGGTATTTCATTCTATACCTTCCAAACCCTTACTTATTCCATCGATGTATATAGAGGTGTGCACCAACCACTAAAAAAGGTGTGGGATTATATGCTGTATATCATCATGTTTCCTCAACTCATCGCAGGTCCTATCGTTCGCTTCAACCATATAGCAGATCAAATCACTGACAGAAAAGAAACCATAGATGATAAACTTTTAGGGTTTTATCGATTTTGTATAGGTTTAGGAAAAAAGGTATTAATTGCTAATGTGCTAGGAGCAAAGGTCAGTGAAATTATGGAAGCCAATGATTTTTCTAATCTAGATAGTACCACAGCATGGATAGGAATATTAGCTTATACTTTTCAGATTTATTTCGATTTTTCTGGCTATTCAGATATGGCTATTGGCTTAGGAAGGATGATGGGGTTCCGTTTTCCAGAAAATTTCAACAATCCTTATACGTCAAAAAGTATTACTGAATTTTGGCGAAGGTGGCACATGACATTAGGAACATGGATGAGAGATTATTTATACATTCCATTAGGTGGAAATAAGGTTTCTTCTCCATTAAGGCTTTATTTTAATCTTTGGCTAGTTTTCCTCGTTTCAGGATTATGGCATGGAGCGAGTTGGAATTTTGTAGCATGGGGAGCTTATCATGGCTTTTTTCTAGTTGTCGAGCGTTTATTTTTTAGAAAAATACTCAAAAAATTAGGGAATACAGCCAGTTGGATCTATTGCTTTTTCGTATCTGTATTAGGATGGGTTATCTTTAAAATAGAAGATATGGATTTGGCGATGGATTATTATCGAAAATTATTCGCATTCGATTTTCAATCCGTATCCATAAGTACAGAACCTCGTTTTTGGATCATTTTTGCTATTGCTACCTTCTTTTCCTTTTTCCTTTTATTACCTTCTGGAAAAAAGATACACGATACCATTTTTGAAAAAGACTATAGTAATCGAATGATAACAAGGATGTGGTTTGTATCCATGATATTATTCTTATTAAGTGTGAGTTCCTTGGCTACAGCTGATTTTAATCCATTTATATATTTTAGATTTTGATAAAAAAAGACAAAGCATATCGAAAAAAATGGATATTAATGCTCTCTGCATTAATCATCATGTCAATTCCCATGATACAGCATTCTAGTTCTTTTTTTAATGAATGGGAACTGAAGGGAGATATCAAAGAAGTGCCTAGCGTTTCCTTTACTGTACCTAATTGGTTTTCTGGAAAACATGCTAAGGAGACTGATCTGTATATGACTAATAATTTTGGGCTGAGGACCTATGCTGTACGTGCGGATAACCAAATGGCTTATTCATTATTTGGAGAAATTCGTGCCAAGCAAGTCGTTATAGGAAAAGATCAGTATCTGTATGAGGATACTTATATTGATGCTTATACAGGATTGAATTTTTTAGGAGAAAAAGTGATTCAAGAAAAAGTTCGTCAATTCAAATTTATCCAGGACAGCCTTCAAGTAAGAGGTAAGCATTTGTTAATCATATTGGCAGCAGGAAAGGCTTCTTTTTATCCTGAATATATTCCTGAAGAACTGATGATAGAAACAGATTCTACGAATTATCATTTTTATGCACGAGAATTGAAAAAACAAGGAATCCAACACATAGATTTCAATCGTTGGTTCATGGATAATAAGGGGAAGATGAGATATCCGCTTTATCCTAAAACAGGGATTCATTGGAGTGAATATGGAATGGGACTAGCAGCTGATTCGATTATTAACAAAGTAGCTGAATTAGGAAATTGGAATTTGCCTAAATTATACTGGGAAAACGTAGATTATGTGGATGAAAGAAGAGAGATAGATAACGATATAGAAGTGGCATTAAATATCATAGAGGAATTTCCTAATTTCAATATGGCGTATCCGCATTTCGAATTTGAAACCAAAGGCAAGGACAGTACTAATGTCATCATGATTTCGGATAGTTTTTTTTGGCGGATGTTCAATCTAGGTGTTATGCCAAGAGCATTTCCAAATGGACAATTTTGGTATTATAATAATAAATCCTATCCTCAGCATTTTAAGAATACTACCCTAGTTTCAGAGTTGGATCTCGAAGAGGAAATTAAAAAGGTAGATGTTGTTATTATGATGGCATCAGAAACGAATCTACATAAATTCCCTTGGGATGCAGACCAACAATTCTCTAATTATTTTAAAGGAAAATATACGTTTAATCACAGTGCTGCATTCAAAAGGAAGGTAAATAGAATACAAAAAAAAATGCGTTCGGATAAAAAATGGCTGGGACACATCCAAGAAAAAGCTGATAAAATTGGAATCAGTCTTGATTCTATGGTTTATTTGGATGCCGTTTATATGTTGGAGAATTAAGCTTCTAGCTCTCACCCCTAAAAAAAGCAGGGGTCACTCTAAAAGAGCAACCCCAACATTAAACCAAACCTTACCTAATATTCTTTACACTTACGGTATGAATGTAGTGTGTATAAAATTTACTTTACTTCTACCACTTCTTTAGTAGAAGTAGTCTTCTTAGCTATTGCTTTCTTAACCATAACTTTCTTAGCAATAATCTTTTTAGCAACTGCTTTCTTTACTACCTTCTTTACAGAAGCAGTAGTTTCTTTCTCTTCTAACTGAGATTCCAATTCTTTGATACGATTCTTCAAAGTAGTAAAATCAGAACGACTAGGTAAATCAACAGTGTTAACAATCTTGTTAACTAGTGTATTTACACGATCTTCAACATCTTCTTTCTTTGACTCTAGGTCAGTGATTAAATCATCTACCACTTTCTTGCCCTCTTCTTCAGAAAGCTTACCGTTATCAACTAAACCCTTTACAGTTTCCTGTACTTTTTCTGTAGCGATTGTCACTAGACCTACTCCAGTGTACAAAGCTTTTTTTAACATATTCTCCATTGTATGAATTCTATTTTATTATGACTAAATTGGATATAAAAATTATTACTTTTTAACTACTTCTTTTACTTCAGCAACAACAGCCTTAACTGTAGTTTTAACCTTAGCAGTAGTTTTTTTAGCAGCTTTACGAACAGTTTCCTTCTTCGTAGCTAATCTTTCTTCCAACTCAGCAATCTTTGCATTCAACGTTTCTGCTTCAGTACGGTTAGGGAAGTCAAATTGACCCAAGACAGTGTCAATAACTTTCTTGAAACGAATAGACATTTCTTCACGACGAGTGTTCAACTCATCAGAAACAACATCAACTTTTTTCTTTCCTTCCTCCTGAGCTTCTTCGCTCACTTGAGATAGTTCTTCAATTGATTTCTTCACACGGTCAGTAGTAGTTGAAACAACTCCAACTCCTGTGTACAATACTTTCTTAAGCAATTCGGTAGTAGCCATCGTAAACGATTTTTTACAGTAATTAAATTAATCTTATTTGTTGCCTTTCTTCTGGGTAGCTAATCTTTCTTCTAATTCAGCAATTCTAGCATTAAGGCTTTCTATTTCATCTCTCGTTGGCAAATCAATCTTATTCTTTGCCTTTTCTACAAAACCCTTCACCTTACCTTCGTATGCTTCCTTTTTATCATTGGCGTCATTCAAAAATTCTTCCACCATTTTCTTCCCTTCTTCTTTGGAAATACTTCCTTTATCTATCCACTCATCTACAGATTTTTGCACTGTTTCAGCAGTAGTAGAAACGATTCCTACACCTGTATAAAGAAACTTTTTGAATAAATCATCCATCTTTAAAATCTGGTTTAATTATGAGTTTTAGAACTAATTACAATGCAAATCTCGGTATTATTTCTCTTTGATGCAAATGTCTATTATTTATTAAAACAATAAAAATACATAAAAACAGAATAAAAAATTTAAATAAAAAATATAGCAACTTATTATGCTGCTTTAGAAAAACTAAGAAAATTTGTTATCCTGTTGGCTAATAAAGAAATATGATATTTTTTTGAAAAAATATTAAAGCAGGGTATTTGTTATGAAAAAATAAGGCACTAACTCATGCAAAAACAAATCCATCTTTGAATAGCTTAGTGAAACCATATTTTGTATTTACCTTTGTATAAAATCAGACAATCAATGACACTACAAGACATTTTTGACAGCATAGCGGATAACCCCACTTTCATCATTATTTATTTCATAGCGATACCACTACTTACAGCATTGTTTGCATGGATTGGATATGGAGAAGCCAACAGGAGTCCTTGGAAGTATATTTATTCAACACTCATCTACCTATCTTCAGTGCCGGGTATATTTGCCATCACTGTTTCTGTATTTACCTTCTTATTCGTAAGGACTAGTTTCCTAAATGTGAATGTGCTCGTATATTTCTTACCTGTTATATCTATGGTAGCTACATTCATGATTCTAAAAAGAGTAGTCAACCTAGATGATATTCCTGGATTCGGAAAACTATCTGGACTTCTAATGACGATCTTTGCCATCATCTTAGTCATGTTCATTTTAGATAGAACTAGAATCATAGCGTTTGTGATGATTCCTGTCCAATACCTTATATTAATTATGGTATTATTATTTTTCATGTTTAGAATAGGCATGAAAAGAGTGATGAATAGTTAATTCGGAAAGTAGGCGATGAGTAAACTGCCTATTATCTGAACAAGGATTTAGATGCACCTTACTTTAACGAGGTCTATATAAAAGCCACAGAATCCTGAAAGGATTCTGTGGCTTTTTCAGTTCTTGCGAGCTGATGTTAACCGTAAGTTAATGAATGGTTTGACATAAAGAGTTCTATACAGAGTCATTAATTTCTATTTTTTTTTGATAAACTACAACTAACTGAAGAGGAAATGACACTATTTGACAGACTCTAAAGTCCACATATTATGCCATTTAGATTGAATACTCCCTAAGACAACTGGTCCCTTCTCGTTATGCAGAGAAGTGCTTTTTCAGCGATTTTTGATTCGGACAAAACTAGTTTTAGAGGGTGTCGATATTATTGTTGGTTTTGGTTTTGTTTTACTGGTATCTCTTGTCCCAGAGCGGGACCCGTTTTGTCACCACCACTATACTTATACGGTGTACGATGAGTATCAAGATCGCCCGAATTCCCAGAACTCGCAGTTCCATCTTTATACCAAACATAGCAGTGATCGTTACTTGCTATACCCATAGCTGCAATACTACTAGTTGTTGTTAAGTATATTATGAATCCTTTTATTAGATGACGACATCTTCATATCTTTTACTTTTTGAAAGTTATATAGAGAAGTATGTTCCTATAGTATTATTAGTTTCAATGATATTTGGAAAAAACGGTAGAGTAAAATAGTATTATTATTTTGAAATATTTCCGATGAGATATAGTGGATTAAACTGACGAGTTCTGAATATCTTCATCATCTTAGTTCTGTTCTATAAGTATCAAGACAAGATTATATATAGAATTATTCTTCTTCATGTTTAGGATGGGCATGAAAAAGGTGATGAATAGTTAAATTATATAAAAATTATCCATAGGAAATAATTTCCATATGAATAGTATCCTTATCTTACCAATCCAAATATTAGAATACCAACCAACCACTAATATAAATTTTAGAGACAAAAAACACTTTTTAGAAATAGGGGGATTTGAAAACATTGCCACTTAGGTTAATTTTGACAAGTATCATATCTTACTTGTGCTTCTGTCTTTGCATTGGACAGACGGAAACGCCTATACTACATATCAATAAAACATCCGAGACCATCGAGTTAGATGGGCGATTAGATGAAGAAATTTGGCAGATTGCTGAAAAAGCGAATGACTTCCAGATTAGATACTCACCAGACACCAATAAAGTAATTCTACCGACGGAGGCAATGATGGCTTATGATGATAACTATCTTTATATTGCTGCGACTTGCTACGATAATCAGAGGGAGGAAGAATATGTT
>JBNMOV010000207.1:0-8340 GCA_051275765.1 Maribacter sp.
TAAATGTAATATTAATTTCTTACTTAACAAAGTTTGCCTGTCCTTATTTCCCTTGCCATTTCTTACATGGATGCACATTCGCTTACTATCTATATCTTCTATTTTCATATGTAGTAGTTCCTTCTTTCTAAGCCCAGCGGAATAGAGTAACATGATGATACAACGATGCTTGATGTTTTTTGTAACATGTATCATTTGCTCTATCTCTTCTTTGCTGATAACCACTGGGAGTTTTTTATCCTTTATTGGACGATCTATAGAATAGAATCGGTTAGGCATTCCCAAAACTACTTCGTAATAGAATTTTATGCTATTGAGTGCTTGATTTTGATAACTTTTGGAAAAATTAGAATTTCTGGCAATTGAATTCATGTATATAAGTATGTCATTTTCTTGTATCTCCAATATTTTTTTTTCATTAAAATGATTAATGAACCGTTCAAAATGACAGATGTAAGCTTTGGCAGTGTTAAATGCGTATTGTTTGGTTTCCAATTTTTTTAGATATTCTTCTGGACAAGGGCGGTAGTTAAGCGGAAGATTCCTTTTCCTATAATGGTTAATCTCTAAAAGGGGATTATCTCCTGTGCGTCTGTAGCCTTGCGAAAATGAATTCAGATTTACCCAAGCGACTCCTTTGAAAAGTTGAAATATTTTTTCTAAATTTCCTTTTTTATTCGAAATATATGCCATATTATAATCCTTACTCCATTTTGGATCTGGCAATTGCTTGACTAATGCTTCTATTACTTTATCAGAATAGAATTGTAGCCCTATGTATCTTTTTTCATCTATCAATAGGTGCTTCAATGTTACTTGTTTGGGTTTACTTTCCATAGCTGTCTATATTTTATCTGTCTGATGATTGCCTATTAGCCAGTCTATCTTAAAAGCGAATAAGATATGCTTCCCAAAAAGTTGTTCCAATTGTCGAATGGTTTCAGAAGAGTAGGGGACAATCCATTGCTCATTTTTGATATTCATTTTAGCAGACGGTATTTGCTTCATCTTGTTAAGCCATGCTGGTTTGAAATCAGGAATGAATAATATGATGACTTGTACTGGTTCTCCTTGTGCCAATGCTATGATTTTTGGTGCAGCATTGGCAGGTGGTGTATTCTTCATAATATTGAAAGCTTACTTTTTAAAAACCTAATTATATGATTATAAGCCAAAATTATGCACTTAATTTATTTTTATCAAAATATATATGAATGAATATCAGTTAAATAACTAACTTAGTCGTTTAATCGGATTATAAACGATTAAGTTAGCTATTATAGACTATGATAGGACGGAAATGTAAATATTGTAAAGCAAAAATGAAGGGTAGGGCAGATAAGCAGTATTGCAATACTGCTTGTAAGAATGCGTATAATTATGAGAAAAAAAAGACAGGTTCTATATCTGTGATGGCAGTAGATAAAATCCTACATGCGAACCATAAAGTTATGGAGCAGATTTTTGAAGGAGAGCAGCGAAAGTATTTTAAGTTGTCAAAAATCGCTTTATCTAATATGGGATTCAATTTCAGTTACCATACAGGTACTTACCTCAATTCTAAGAAAAAGACTTACCATTATATATATGATTATTCTTGGATGGAATTTTCCAATCAAGAAGTGATGGTAGTGAGAGGGAAAGGGATTCGAAATTAGTAAATTGGAAACTAGAAATTAGGATAATGTTCGTTCTTACCTCTAATTTCCAATTTCCAATTTCCAATTTCTATTTTCTAAGTATTTCATGTCCCATTTTATCTCTTTTCGTTTGGAGATAAAATTCGTTATGTTCGTTAGGAGTAACTTCTATCGCCACATTTTCCACTATTTCTAAACCATAGCCAACCAATCCTATTCTTTTCTTAGGATTGTTGGTCATGAGTTTCATTTTGGAGATGCCTAAATCACGAAGTATCTGAGCACCTATACCATAGTCTCTCTGATCCATCTGGAAGCCCAATTTTTGGTTAGCTTCATAGGTATCATAGCCTTCTTCTTGGAGTTTGTAGGCTTTGAGTTTATTCACCAATCCTATGCCTCTGCCTTCTTGTCTCATATAGAGAACCAATCCTTTGCCTGCCTCATCCACTTTTTTCATGGCTGCATGAAGTTGAGGTCCACAGTCACATCTGAGTGAGCCTAAAATATCTCCAGTATCACAAGACGAATGGACTCTTACGAGTATAGGTTCATCTTTTTCCCAATTACCTTTTTTCAAAGCTAGGTGTGTGTCTCCAGTAGTTATTTCTGTATAAGCGATTAATTCGAATTCGCCATATTCAGTAGGCATTTTAATAGTGGTTTCTTTTTGGATTAGCCTTTCTGTATTCATTCTATAGGCTACTAGGTCTTTGATTGAAATAATTTTTAAATCAAACTCTTTTGCTATCTTCATCAAGTCGGGTAAACGAGCCATTGTTCCATCTGCATTCAGTATTTCTACTAGCAATGCTGCAGGATATAAACCTGCCATCCTTGCTAAATCTACTGATGCCTCTGTATGCCCTGTACGACGGAGTACTCCGCCATCTTTAGCGATAAGAGGAAAGATGTGTCCAGGTCTGGCAAAGTCACTTACCTTAGTATCTTGTTGAGTTATTGCCTTTATCCCTGTAGATCTGTCATAAGTAGAAATACCAGTAGAACAGCCTTGTCCTACGAGATCTATGGAAACGGTGAAAGCCGTTTCGTGTAGTGCCGTATTGTCATTGACCATCATGGGCAATTGCAGCTCTATGGCTCTTTTTTCCGTAATCGGCGTGCAGACTAATCCTCTGCCATGTGTAGCCATGAAATTGACCATTTCAGGCGTTACGAGCTCGGCGGCTCCTATGAAGTCGCCTTCATTTTCCCTATCCTCGTCATCTACGACGATGATCAATTTGCCTGCTTTGATATCAGCGATGGCTTCAGGGATGCTATTCAGTTGAATCGGGTCGTTTGGTTGGTTGCCAGACATTGCTTTGTACTCCTTTTAAATAGTTGATAAATCCTTCTAGTAAGGCTAGGTTCATCATAAAAAAGTAACGTATAGACCTTAGTATGACGATATGGACGTTAAATTGTTGTAAAAACAAATCAAATATCGGAATAATAAAGATCAATATCGTCTGTAATGAGAACAATATGAGATAAAATAAGTTGTTATCCAAGGCCAGTATTAAATTGGCAATGTATCCAACAATTATAAAAAACGGTCCTAGCCATCGCAGTACTTTGTGTGGAATAAAGTGAAATGCGACATTAGCCCTAGAGGGTAATAATAGATGTTTATAGGTAGCGAGGTTTTGGAAATTGCCAGCAGATATGCGTCTTTTTCGCCTATATTCCTCACTCATTTCTTGGGATACGGATTCTCTACAAATGGCTTCTAGTTCATTGATGGCGTTCTTTCCTTTATCCAATACATTCATGGCGAGATAAAAATCATCGACTAAGAAATTAGAAGGAACAGGAATAAATAAATCGGAACGCAGTGCGTAGCATCCTCCGAATGGACCCATCATTTTACCATTAATAATACTTTCCCTATATTTTATTTTTACTTCTCCAGATATATAATTGTCTTCCGATTTTGAAATGCCATTTTCTTGTATTCCAATGTGTTTCATATTGGAATCTACCAATCCTATTTTATTATTTTTAAAATGCTTAATTAAATGAAAAACAGTATTTTTTTCTAATAAAACACTAGCATCTGTAATAATTAAAATATGATTTTCTTCTTGTTCATTTTTATCTGCGGAATATTGGAATAATTGATTAATTACGCTTGGTTTTCCTTGTCTATTCGTAAAAGGATAAAAATGAAAATTAGATAGATTATGTTCTTCAATAAAATTCTTGACTAAGATATTAGTATCATCAGAAGAATAGTCAGATCCTATATAAACACTCAGTTTATTACTAGGAAAATTTTGTTCTAGTAGCGTTTTTAACTTCTCAATAATGACTTTTTCCTCATTGTATAATGACATTAAAATAGATACCTGAGGAAGTGCATCTTCTTTATTAAAAATAATACTATTTCCTTTTTTATTTCTACTTAATATTTTTAATAAAATAGGAAATAAAATATAGCTATAAACTAACAGAAAACTGCATAGCCAAAAAATAATTTGCAAGATATAAAATAGCGTATTATTCATAGATTATTACTATTTTCTGAATGAATAATTTGCTCGCATTTCTGGAGTAATTTTTTAGCAATTTCTATATTGTCAAATTCGTTTCCAATGAATTTTTGTGCATTTTTTCCAATATTAATTAATTGATCTGCATTATTTTTACAATAGTTCATCACTTGAATAAAATCAGCTTTATCATCTGCTATTAATACTTCTTTTTGATGAATGGCATGAATGCCTTCTACACCAATACTTGTCGTGATGACCACTCTGCCTAGAGCCATGGCTTCTAGTATTTTTACTCGCATTCCGCTACCAGATTGTAATGGGACTACCATGATGGGGTGAGCATTGATAAAGGCATGTGCATCCTCGACTTCTCCATGCACGATGACGTTTTTTTGTTGTAATTGATGTAGCCAATCTGGTGTATTCCTACCTGCAATATGAAAACTAATATTAGGATATTTTTCTTGTAAATCATCCCAAATTTTATCCAAAAACCATTTTAATCCCTCGATATTTGGCATCCAATCTAATGAACCAATGAAGGAAATGGACAGATTTTTATTAAAAACAGAAAAATCTGCATGATAATCTTTGATATCTATCCCTATTGGAATATTGGCACTTGCTCCTTGGAAGCCCATTTTTACGTATCGCTCCAGATCTCGCTGAGTGATGGCAGCAAAGAGATCGTAATCATTCAATCTGCTGACTTCATATCTGCGCAGCTTCTCTGTTAGAAGTGATAAATACCATTTTTTAGGACCAAAAGTAGTATTGGCAGTAATACGTTCCCATATTTCATGTTCCACATTATGAGAACGCATGATGATTTTAGCTTTGGAATACTGTCGTATAGTGGGAATATAAGGAGCTAAATAAAGGGTTTCTAGCTGTATAAGATCAAATTCATTATTAGTCAATAAATCAATCAACTGCTGCCCATAGGCTTCTGATTCAAAACGACTGATATGGTAAGATTCTTTACTGAAGAGATTGAGGAACGCGTCTTTAGGCTTTAGGCGGTTATCTATTTCTATAACATTGATGCTTTGATAATGACTCATTAGCGAACTCGCTGCTTCAATATCTGCATGATGCTTGATGGTATTCATCGCCAATAAGGAAACCTTACAACCCAGATGATGCAATGCCTTCCCCAGATAACTGATGGCTAGGGATTCTCCGTCTTTGACAGGGTAGGGGAATTTCTTACATAATTGAAGAATGTGCATCTATTTGTTTTGCTTTAGGACTTCTACCACAAATCTACAAATCATATGTTGTTCTACCAATTTATAGACTTGATTGCTAGAGTTTGGACATAAAAAAACAGCAGTTACATTTTTCAATGTGCTGCTGTTTTTAGTAAGCTCTACTCTCTACATACTTATTTTAATTCTTCATGGCTACTCTGTATTCGTTAGCATCATGTTGGTTCACCACCCAATAGTTATAATCTTCTACCATTTTGTCTATATTCTTTAGGTTGAAATCTTTCTTACCTACCTTGCTAGTCATGGCATTATATCCCTTAAATAATTTCTTAGCTTGTGCTGCGAAGTTTTCTTCGTCTACTTTTAGAAAATCTCCATCGTTATTTTCTATGAAGAAAGAATAAGTATATGGATTCTTTACATCGTTTCTTACCTCTATATAGTAGCAGTATAGTCTATAGTGCCCTTTGTTGACTTCTTTATTCATGAATACTGTCGTAGGTCCAAACATACGTGATGGTCTGTCTGCCTTACGTGTATCATACTCTATCCAATTATTTACTTTCTTACCTGTTGCGTCTACTTTTGTTTGTTGGTAAGCATATCCTTCTAATTGATTAGGCTTATAAGTAACCTTCTTACTAGATCCTTTTTTGAAGAATTTTACGCTGATTTGACTATCTGCCCAGTCGCTGATAATAATGGTACCTTCCATCTTTTTTCCTGAGTTGTCTATAACATAACCAGGAGCTTTATCACCTTTTTTTGTCTGTGCTTGTAATGTAGCTGTAATTCCGAAAGCGATGATAAGTGTGAGAGTGATAAACTTTTTCATGATTAATGTTTTTAAATGTGAACCATTTCGTATTAATAATTACAATATGCGACGAGGCTGATATAATGTTGTGAGTAGTTTTCGTTCTTTTGTGACATTTTATTAAATTTAAATAACAATATTTTATATTTGATTATTCTTACATTAATTTATTGATAATCAGACTTTAATATTAAAAGTAATAACATATGTTTTCTTCTCCGATTTTAGCACTTATCTCTTTGGTATTCATTTATATGAATATAGGATTTTTTATAGGTATGTTGAAAAAAGACAATAGCATAGTAGATATACTTTGGGGGATGGGTTTTGTCTTCTTGGTATGGTCCTTAGCGTATCTTTTTCCAGATAGAAATGGTTTGTTTTTGAAGTATCTAGTGACACTCTGGGGACTTCGATTAGCCTATTATTTACTAAAGAGATACCAAAAGAAGGGAGAAGATTGGCGATATGCTGCTTGGAAAAAGGAATGGGGTAAGAATTATGTTATCAGATCCTATTTTCAAGTATATATGTTACAAGGCTTTTTTATGGTCATTATAGCTTTACCATTCATAGGAATAGCTGGAAATCCACCTTCGTTTAGTATAATTCAGTTATTTGCTATTGTTATTTTTGGAATAGGCCTCATTTTCGAGGCTGTAGCTGACGCTCAATTAGCTAATTTTAAGAAAAATCCAAAAAATAAAGGAAAAATAATGAAACAGGGACTTTGGAAATACTCCAGACATCCCAATTATTTTGGAGAAATGCTCGTTTGGTGGGGTATTTTCTTTTACGTCTTACCTTATACTAATGTATGGATCAGCATTTGGAGTCCGATTACCATTACTTTTTTATTGACGAAAGTATCTGGTGTACCATTTTTAGAAAAGAAATACAAGGATAATCCGGAATATAGAAAGTATGTGGATGAAACGAGTACGTTTATTCCTTTGCCTCCTAAGAGGAGCTCTTAGACATTAGTGAAACGTATTTAATAAGTTGAGCGATAATGGGTAGTAATTTTTTCTTCTAAAGAATTCAAAAAATCGTTGCATAGCCATAGCTACGGAACTATTTTTTATGTTTTTTAGAAGGGAAAAGAACAAGCATAATGGCACAGCTTATTGAATTTGTTTAACTTAGATAAAAAAGTAGGTTGAGAACGACGTTCTCAACCTACTTTTTTATCTATTAAGGAAAAATCTAATATCTAAAAAATCACCAAACGATAGTCAATACCTGCTCCAAATCAGGATGAAGTGATTTAGCCACCGGACAGCTCAATGCCGCCTTTTCCAATATAATCTTGTCCTTTTCAGAATAACCATTATCTGGCATCATTATTTTAACTTCTATCTTAGAAATTCTTCTTGGATCAGAAGCCATAGTTTTAGTACATTCTACAGATGCACCTACAATATCCAAGTCTTTATCCTCAGCTTTAATTCCCATGATGCTCAACATACAAGCAGCTAAACCAGTTGCTACTAAATCAGTAGGGGAGAAGGATTCTCCCTTGCCTCTGTTGTCCACAGGAGCATCAGTTGTGATTATAGTAGATGAACGAACGTGGGTTGCTTCTGTACTTAGCCCACCTTTATATACTATCTTAGATGTTATCATGATTATTTATATTTATTTGAAGACAATAATAGGACTTTTTATCAGAAAATAGAACACAACATCAAAAATACTCCCCCTCCAATTCTTCTTTCCTCAAGCGAAGCCGTCCTCTCTCTTCTCTCCTAAAAGTAAAGCGAAGCGAAGTGCCATCGCAGCTATTAAAACTTATACTTCATCTGAGCTTTTAATTCAGATCTCCTTGGCTTATTGATTTCTTCCAATCCACTACCAAAACTATCCTGATTAGAATAATATGTCTGTGCAAATCTAAATTCCAAAGACATATTCCTAATGCCAGTATATCTCAATTTAATATAAAAACGAGTACCTCTATTACTGTAACCTGGAATAGAAAATGAATTTAAAATATCATTTTCAAAAGCATAAATTCGATTATTAGAATCCTGAATATCAAAGATGGCATATCTAGCAGTAATGGCTAATGGAAACCCCATAGATTTAAAAATGACATCTTGCAAAAGCATATAACCTGAAGTGGTAGGTGCTACACCATTATCAAACAAGGACATTTCAGCTCGACTTCT
>JBNMOV010000208.1:0-8321 GCA_051275765.1 Maribacter sp.
TACCACTAAACGTATCGTTTTCAGAGAGATAACTAAAAGTGCAGTCCAAAAAGCTATCACTGTTCCAAGACTAGTAGATCTAAAAATAGTTAATGCACAGCAAGCACGTAGAATACTAGATAGATTAGTAGGATTTGAATTATCCAGTATACTTTGGAAAAAAGTAAGGGGGAAACTTTCTGCTGGTAGAGTACAGTCCGTAGCTGTTAAATTATTGGTAGAAAGAGAACGCATCATTCAAGATTTTACGCCTGTTTCCTACTATAAGGTTGTATCTCGTTTCGATGTGAAGGACAAAAATGGTAAATCTGCCATTTTGAAAGCAGAAATGCCAGGTAAATTCGATAAGGAAGGAGATGCACTTTCATTTTTAGAAAAATGTAATGGAGCTACCTTTAACATAGAGGATATCCAGAAAAAACCGATCAAAAGAAAACCTACTGCTCCTTTTACAACATCAACATTGCAACAGGAAGCGAGTAAAAAAATGGGTTTTGCTGTAAAAAGAACCATGTCCACTGCACAAAAACTATATGAGCAAGGGTACATTACTTATATGCGTACAGATTCTACGAGTTTGAGTGAAGTAGCGTTGACCGCAATAGCAGAAGAAATTACTACACAGTATGGAGAAGAATATCTACATACTCGCAGATATAAATCTAAATCAAAGCAAGCACAGGAAGCTCACGAAGCCATTCGTCCTACATCTGCTGATAGACGTTTAGTGACAGGAGATAGAGATCAGGTCAGATTATATGATTTGATTTGGAAAAGAACGATAGCTAGTCAGATGACAGAAGCTATAGTAGAAAAAACGACAGCTAAAGTTGGAATTTCTACCATAGCGAATACTTTTTTGACTGCCACAGGAGAAGTCTTGAAATTCGAAGGATTCTTAAAAGTATATATTGCAGCGAAAGAAGATGATGAGGAAGATGAGGACACAAGTATGTTGCCTCCTTTGTCAGTAGGTCAGAAGTTGAATTTGAAGGATATGATAGGTAGAGAGCGATATACTCGTCCGTCTGCTAGATATTCTGAAGCAGCATTGGTGAAGAAAATGGAGGAATTAGGAATTGGTCGTCCATCTACTTATGCACCTACGATTGGTAGAATTACTGAGGAATCGAGAGGATATGTAGTGAAGAAAAGTACAGAAGGAACGCCACGTAATTTCAATGAAATTCTATTATCTAATAATAGGATAGAAACAATTGTCCAAACAGAAAATACTGGAGCAGTTTCTAATCGTCTATTCCCTACGGATTTAGGAATGATTGTTTCTGATTTTTTGGAAAAGCATTTCATGGATGTAATGAATTATTCATTTACAGCAGATATTGAAAAGAAATTTGATGATATCGCACAAGGTTCTGAGGACTGGAAGCAAATGCTTAAAGATTTCTACGAACCTTTTCATGAAACAGTAGAAGATACGATTGAAAATGCAGATCGAGCTTCTGGAGAACGTATTTTAGGTAAGGATGAAGAAACAGGGAGAACTGTTTTGGTCAGAATGTCCAGATATGGACCAGTGGTTCAAATTGGTGCTCCAGACGAACTAGCAGAAGACGAAAAACCTAAATATGCCAATCTACAGGCAGGACAGTCTATGAATACTGTAACGCTGGAAGAGGTAAAGGATTTATTCAAATTACCTAAGGTCTTAGGTGCGTTTGAAGAAACGGAAGTATCCGTAGGAATGGGACGTTTTGGACCATATGTGAAGCATGATGGTGCCTTTGTTTCATTGCCAAAAGGAGAAGATCCTTTGGAAGTTAATCTAGCCAGAGCATTAGAACTTATCGCTGAAAAGCGTAAGGCAGATGCACCTGTCATGACTTTTGAAGACTTAGATGTAACTAAAGGAGCTGGACGTTTTGGACCATTTATCAAATGGAACGGAATGTTCATCAACATACCTAGAAGATTCGATCCAGAGAACCTTTCTGATGCGGATATGATAGAATTGATAGAGGCGAAGAAGGAAAAAGAAGCCAATAGATACATCCACCAATGGGGCGATGAAAAAATCGCAGTAGAAAATGGTAGATGGGGACCATTTATTCGTTTCAAAAAGAAATCTATCAAGCTAGCTAAGAAAAAAGATGGTACAAGAATGACTAGTGAAGATGCTTTGCCATTAACACTAGAAGAGGTAAAAAAACTGATAGAAGCTGAAATTCCAGACGCTTTCGCTAAACCTAAACCAAGGAAGAAACCTGCTAAGAAGAAGAAACCTGCAGCGAAGAAGAAGAAATAAGATAGTTGGCTTGTTGGCGTATTAGCTAGCGTATTGGCTTGTTAGTGGCTTTAGAAAAATAGCTATTACAAAAATATACGCTAATACGCCAACTAGCTAATACGCTAATACGCCAACAACACATGAGCAAAAAGAAAAGTAATAAAGGTTTTTTCTTCTCCACAGATCCGGATTTTGAATTCGATGATCAGAATCAAGAAATGGAAACTCTAACGCCTAAGCAACAAAAATTGCGAGTGTTTATTGATAAGAAAAAGAGAAAAGGAAAAGAAGTAACGCTTGTTACAGGTTTTGAAGGTAGTGATGATGATTTGAAAACATTAGGCAAATTCCTTAAATCTAAATGCGGAGTAGGGGGTTCTGTAAAAGATGGAGAAATCATTATACAAGGTAATAACAGAGAAAAAGTAGTAGAATTATTATTGAAGGACGGGTATAGCCAAACGAAGAAGTCTGGAGGATAATTATTTTTTATTATTTCATCATTACCTTCTAGTTATTACGCTATTAATTAGCTGTAGTTTATCACTAAAAAGTCAGTTAGAAATAAGTGTAAATGTGGGTTTGTCCACATTTGTGGTTCTACAGAAGAACGGTTTTCCTTCCCCTGCTCTAAGTGTAAAAGATATCAATAAAGGTGTAGCCCTTTTCATTCCAATAAAAATACATCTAAGAGGAAATTTTATTCTTCAACCAGAGATAAGTTATATCCAAAAAGGAATAGGGGAATCTACCTATGATTTTTTTGAAATTCCTGTTCTATTTAAATATCAATTCCTATTTTCAGAGAAGCACTCACTAGAAGTAGGATTATTTCCGTATGGGAAAATAATATTTTATAACAGAGCAGAAATCATCCTATCCCGACCACTCATATCTTTAACTAATGTCACATTTTTATAGCCCTTAGAAACTAACATATCCAAAGTCGTTTGACCATGGAATTCATTGATTTCAAAGAATAGCATTCCATTTTTATGGAGATGTTCCAATCCAAAATCAGCAATGGTTTCATAAAATAGTAAGGCACTTCCACCAGAAAAAAGAGCGAGATGTGGTTCCCATTTCAATACATGGTCCGGCATTACATTCTTCTCATTTTCAGTAATATATGGAGGATTACTCACGATAACGTCGAACATAGGTAGTTCTTGCCAGCTATTCCTATTCAAAATATCATTATAGATGAATTCGACATCGGAATCATGTCGAAGCGCATTTTTTCTAGCGATATCTAAAGCACCTTCACTTACATCTGTAGCATACACTTTCCAGCCTTGCTTTTTGTATTTCAACGAAATAGGAATGCAACCAGACCCCGTACCAATATCTATAATGGAAATATCATCCCTTCGCAAAGCAGGTTCATGCAATATTTGATAGACTAATTCTTCTGTTTCTGCTCTAGGAATGAGTACATCTGGCGTGACTAAAAAAGATAATTCGTAGAAAAAAGCTATACCAGTGATGTATTGGACGGGTTCCTTATTGGCTATTTTCTGACAGATACTTTTTAAAGAAAGTGTATTCGCAGGTAACGCTGCATCCTTATTTGGATTAGTGCATTGATATACATCTTCTAGGATAATCCTAGCGATATTTTGAGCTTCACTATCAGGATAGTGTGCTAAGGTAGTCTGTAATATTTCTTGGTAAGCATCCCTTATTTTCAAGATTTCTTAATTTTGATAGCTCAAAATTAAGAAATTACTACAAAAAAAGTGACTAGATAAATACTTTTATCTAGTCACTTTGCAAATTTTACTTAGAATCTTAAAGGGAATAGAATCAATCTTCTGTATTAAATTTATTCTGTTTGCCTCTATGACCAAATAATTCCCAAGACCTCCTGTTATAAGCCTCTGCAGCTTCTTTAGGAGTGTCGTACATCCCAATGTGTACTGATTTACCATTGACAGAAATAACGGCTCTAAATCGCTTGTTTTCGCGATAGACACCCATAAAACCTGTCTTACTAGTCGTTTTTCTTTGCCTGCTGGCCCAAGATCTAGAACGCCAAACCAAATTTTCTTTACGACAATCTAATTTATTGTTATTCTTAGTGCCGACTAGCTTATTGACTTCATCTTTTTGATCCCCAATGAATATCTCTGCGACTAACTTATGAAGGTAAATGGTTTCTGTTTGATATCCGCCGCCTTCTTTTTTTGAAGTCTTTTGGAAAACTGCACAACCACTCGAATGCTTTCTTAGGTTATTCAGGAAATCTACTTTTTTAAAATAATCCTGTTCAGAAAGATAATCAAAGACCTCATTATCCAATAGAACATGATTATCAGCGTTTTTCAACTTGATAATTCTATTCACTCTCTCAGCTTTTAATACCGTGTTTTAGAAGTATTTTCATTTCCAACAATGTATATCTGATATACATTATCGAAATTTTTAAATACACAGAACACATAAAAAATTTAGTTGTTTACAGATTATACCTTTTTCAATCTCTCGTGTCAAAGATATATCGATTTTTATCAAATCAAAATCAAAGGAGAATCTGTGACCATGAAATTGCTTTGTTATGCTACTTTTTACTGAGAATTTCGCATTAATTATATACTTATGAATATTTTTTTAACTTAAAAATTTTGTACTGGATGATCTGGGTGTTGTGATTCAAAAGAAAAAACTAGCTCAATTACCTTACTATAACTGGCTATTCCGTCCATTTCTCCTTGTGCTTTTAGATAGGAATCATATGCATTTACTCTTAGCCAAGGCATAATGTTGGGATATAATTCACTATTGGTATTGATGTCATTTAAATCCCTAACTAAGCCAGGAAATAATGCAGTTCTATATTGTTCGTAGGCTTCCGGATTTGACCTATTATAGCTACCTGCTACATATCTCCAGAAGCTAATTAAACCTGAATATCGTATAAAATCGTTGTCACTTTTTATACAGGCTAAATAAGCAATAAAATTACAAGTCCCCTCATTTCCTACGCCATATCCATGTGCCATTTCGTGTGCCATAGTAAAAGGTTTTTGAAGTGGATGCAGACCTGGATCTATATTGCATTCTCCTGTAAATGGGAAATAAAATCCAGCAGTACCAAACCTAAGGAGAAGGCCTTTTTTTAGATTTCTAATCCTTACATTGCCTTTAGGTTGATAACCTAATTCTGCCATAGTAGTCATCACTTGCTGCCTTATTTGATCTTCAATATCTAAGGGGATTTCATTTTCAGAAAAAGAACTACCTTCTTCTAATAACTGCTTTCTAGTTGAGACGAGATTATCCACTCTCTTATCCATTTCATTGAACATATCCTCATTAGTTATTTCTATAGGATAAAGATCTAATCTGTCATTGGTATCGATTCTGTTATAATTGAATCCCCAAAGAATGGTGAACCAAAATACAATCCACATAACTACAGCTACAGTGCTATAAATAAAATTGAATAAACGAAGAATACAGCCGCCCTTTGGCATGATTCCACGAATATATATATTCAATATTTTGATGAGCATGATAGGGATGATGATATACAAAACCGGAAAATTAAGTCTTCCGATAGTATTATCGAATACCATCCTTATAAAATAGAAAATAGTATCAGAATACATTTCTTCTACGAATTCAGGATACTGCTTGGTGACACTTTTTATGATCATGGCAAGTATTCCAAGGAATATCCAAAAAGATCGCTTGTCCACCTTTTTAGTAGCTACATTGTTATCATACCTTTCTATCATTCCATTCATAGCCAAACTTTTTTATAATAACCAAATAAAAAATATTCGTAGTTTTTTAACTACGAAATTTATACACTTACAGCAATTTATACTTAATAAATTTGTGATTATAAATACTTACTTCTCATCGTATTTAAAATAAAAAATCTACTTCCTATTAATAACAAGATAGCCATTATTAAAGCAAAAATCCAGGTAGGAATACTCAGCCATGAATTGATTTCAAAACCAATTTGATTGATTTGTTGAGCAATGAAGAAATGAAACCCTTGAATGATAACTAGGGATATAATCATGGAAATGCCAATCAATAAGCTAGTGAAACGAATGAAATGTTGGGCGATAGTTTTAGGTTCGTAGCCTTGTGTGAATAATACTCTGATGTCTTGAATACGCTCTTCTATGATGAGTTTATAGCTTAGATAAAAGACGATTAAGGTAAGGATGAGTACAAGAATTCCAATGAAGGAAACCAATAAAATACTTCGTTGGACTAGGATGGCAGTTTCTTCACCGAATGCTTGGTTCACATTCATTTCGTAGCCTTTTTTCTTGGCATAATTTACCAAATCTTGAGCTTTTGGATTATCGACTTCTAAAATTAATCTAGATGCTTGTGTAGCCTTTTCACTACCATATTTTTTATTGGCAAATTCAAGAAAATGCTGAGGAACGATGATAGAATTCAGTCGTTGGCTAAAGCCAATAATATTTCCCTTGTATCTTCCTACGCCTCCTTCTCCTTGGATGACGATGTCCAGATTAACTTTATTGATGGTATTAGCAGTAAATTGAGGTAGTCCTTGTGATGGAGCAAAACCAAAATTATACAATGCAAGATAATCTGCTGATAAGATGATAGGAATGACATCACCATCTTCATAATGTTTCCATTTGTAATAATCAACATCCACAAATTCATCTGGAACGGACTCAAAAAAGGCATCTGTCCTGAAACCAATTCGATTACTACCCAATGAAACCCTAAAGTCATTCGTTTGGAATGCACCTACCTGTTGGATGAAATCCTGTTCTTTGATGTCTTGAATTTCTTTTTCTTGAAAGACAGCAGAAAAACCTAAGGTACTCAGGATATTGACTGGCTTATTGATAATGACATATCTTTCGTATCCAGTATCGATTTTTTTCCAATCCTGATGAATCTGGATGGATAATAATAGTAGTGATATTCCTATGACTGCACTTGCAATGGAAATGATAGACATTTTTCTAAATCTGCCTTTGGAAAGCTTTTGAAGCATGGATTGATTTTGTTGTTTGCCAAAGATAAGCGTTTATAAGGAAAATATTTGTCATGTAAATTATGATTTAAAAAGACTTTTATAGACTTATACCAATCTATGTTTAGATTAGTAACTCTAAATCAGATGATTATGATTAATATAATCCCCTCTAATTTATGTATTGTTTTAATATGGCTAGTCTTAATCTCTTTCCCCACAGAGAAGGCGTATTCTTTTACTAATAATGCTGATGATGATTGCAAATATCTGAAAAATATGATTGGATAGGATAAGAAATAGGATCGAATCTTACTATAGAGTTGGATGCGATAGCTATTGCAGATTATGAAATATTGGTAGATGGAAAACCTTATGTAGGAATTTTTAGACCTTATCAGAAAAAGAAAGTATATTTTTATAATCTTTCAGAACTCAATAATGAGGTATTTTATGTCCATGAATTTATTTCTGGGACAACAGAATTCAAAGGTAAGTTCAAGAATGTATTGGAGTGGGTGGGCTACCTTAATATTTATTCTTCTATAGAATGGTTTTGGGATGGAGCAAGGAGATTATTGTATAATACAGAAGAAGATCATCTGATAGAAAATATGATTGTTTCCAAAGTGGAAGATAGCGGAAACAATCATATTTCCTATTTCTTCTATCGAAATCTCAAAAAATGTCATCATAGAAATTTCAAAAGGAAAGCATAAAGTGACGATTCATAATTTTGTCAGGGGCTGTTCTGAAACTAAGGAGATGGAGGTTTGAATAACTAGATACTGAGATTTTAAGATGAAATATTGATGATTAAATTTGTCTAATTATTTATTTTATTGTCTAGAAAAAAATGCCTCTTGAAATGATTTTAGTAATGGTAAATTTTCCAAAAAGATAAGGCATATTACCTAACATTATTCCTAATACGATAGCAGCATAAAATGTTTTATCGTATTGAATACACTGTAAAGTAAGTAATCATAACTTTTGATGGCTTCTTTTGAAATTTGGACATCGTTATTTTTCTCCACCGTAGCTAAGGCTACGCTGTCAAAAAATGCCTCGCCATATTCCAAAATAATCTCA
>JBNMOV010000209.1:0-8310 GCA_051275765.1 Maribacter sp.
AAGCAGAAACCAGGATCTTAATATAAAAATATTAGTTATGCGAGTATTGACTACTTTTACTTTTTTACTTTTCTTTTTAGCAATAAATGCCCAAGATGTTCAGCATAGGTGTCATGCTACTGATATGCATTATGAAGCTTATGAAACTAATGAAGAATATAGGCATACGTATGATGCCCTACATTTGGAACGAGAAGAACGACTAGAATACGCAAGAAATAATCCAAGACTACCCTGTGATGCCCCTATTGTTATTCCGATAGCTGTTCATTATGATGGCGTTGGAAATCAGCCATTATCATGTTTGATTGATTTGGCCCAAAGCCAAATTGATTTGTTGAATAGAGATTATGGAGCATTGAATCCTGATATTTCATTTTACGGTGAAGCTGTTGAAAATTCAACATTATTAGCAAGTTATCTCGCAGAAGAAGGAGCTTGTATTCAGTTTTGTCTTGCAGATCAGAATCATCCAGAGGGATTTGGATTAAACGATGGAGATTATGCCATTACACTTAATCAAAACTATGTTCAAAATGATAATTGGCCTAATTATACACAAGGTGTTTGGGCTGGTTACATAAATGTTTTTGTAACCACTAATGTATCGCAAGGAGTTTTGGGTTTTTCTCCTTTAGACTATATACCTAATGGTGCTGGTGTAGTCATTAGATCTTGTGCCTTTGGCGATGGGACTGTTGGCTGTGAAGGTAATATAGGATCAGGTAACGGATTTTGCCAATCCCAAATTGAATTTGGTAGTGGGCCAGGTACACCAGGAAGAACTTTAACACATGAATTGGGACACTTCCTAGGACTCAATCACCCTTGGGGTAACAATGATGCAGATGGTAACCCTGTAGGTTGTAGCTCAGATGATGGTTTTTCAGATACACCTAATTCTAGTGAACAAAACTTTGGTTCAAATGGACAATGTCCATCAACAGGAGCTGCTACTACAAGTTGTGTAACACAGGATATGTTCATGAATTATATGGATTATGCTTATAGTACATGTAGAGTAATGTTTTCAGAACAGCAAGTAACCTATATGTACAATAAAGCTAGTGGTATTTGGGGAACAGATTCAGATAAATGTAGTTCATCCGTTACTATAAATGATGCGGCTATCGCTGAAATAGTATTTCCTGGAGGACAAGCATGCGGAGTATCAGTTGCACCAAAAGTGAGACTGAGAAATGTGGGACAAGCAGATTTAACTTCAGTTGATATTGTATATAGTGCAGAAAATGGAGGTTCTAATACTTATAGCTGGACTGGTTTGTTAGGGCAAAATGAATTGGAATTAGTTACTTTGTCTGCTATATCAAACCCAAGTTCTGATTTTACACTTAGCATCGCAACAAATAGTCCAAATGGACAAAATGATGAGAATATCACAAATGATGAAATTACACAGTTAATTACGATTATTAGTGGAACAACCTTACCATTTACAGAGGATGTAGAAGATTTTACTGCACCTTTCCCTGCTCAGAATATTGAAATCTTTAATCCAGATGGCGATGCATATAAATGGGATAGACGTCCAGGGATATCAGGTAATGGAAGTGGTGTTTATTCTATTTATTTTAATAATTCTGCTGTAAATTCTGCTGCTGAAGGAACTGAAGACTGGTTCATCTTACCAGAAATGGATGTTACAGGTTTCGCTTCTGTTGCTATCTCTTATGATTTTGCTGGAACATATTTCAATAATACAAGGATTGATTCTTTAGCTATTATGTATTCTTATGGTTGTGCAGATGATTGGCAGGAAGCTTGGATAGATGGTGGTGCTTCATTGGCGACCGCTTCTCCAAGCACAACACTATTCCTTCCAACTGCATCACAATGGACTGCTAAAAATTTAGGGATAAGTACTACTGGAAATAACTTTATAAGAATAGCTTTTGTGAACAAAACAGGAAGAGGTAATGCACTGTATTTAGATAATATCAATGTTCAGGGATCTGATGTAGTTATCGCTAACGAAGAAGTCGAAAGTTTAGAATCTTTTGTGGTATCTCCTAATCCATCGAATGGAATCATTGGAATGGATGTTCGTTTTGATCAAATAACTAATTTTAGTATCAATATTCACAATATTGTTGGACAGCGGGTTTACGTTAGAGAAACAGAAGCTCAAGAATTTAAAGAGCAAATAAATATCTCAGATTTGCCTAATGGAATATATATGATAAGTATTATTGCAGGAAATCAAATAACTACTAAAAAAATAGTGGTAGCAAAGTAAGCTACTAAACCTGAAATTAAGCAGATGTTTATTTTTTTTCAAACATATACTTAATTTATCAGCTAATATGAAAGGGTTCTTATGAGTGTCGCCACTTATAAGAACCCTTTCTATATTGAAGCCTTAAATATTATTTTATATAATATCAATTTAAGTTGCAGTGGTTTTTTTTTAACAATATTAATTGCGTATTTTGTTGTAAGTCAGATTATTATATTAAATTTATTACAACTTAATATTCATCCATCAGTATATTAAGTTGCTAATAGTGGAACTAAAAACTAGCATAAATTGTACTTTCCTATTTAGCAGATGCTTTCCTTTATGCATGTTTGGATTTTAGAATGAAAGATAAATATCAAAAAAACATTGAAAAATTTCAATAGAGGGTTTTTTTTTTGGGAAATAGTGTTAACTTTGCAATCGATTTTAAAAGCAACCTTAATTCTACCATAGAAAAGAAGTTCTCTAGAATAGAAAAAAGGTCTATTGCCGATGTAGCTCAGTTGGCCAGAGCAGCTGATTTGTAATCAGCGGGTCGGGGGTTCGAATCCCTCCATCGGCTCCTGTTGTTTGACATACATTGTATAGTGAATTACGCTAAGGGGGTGCGCCACAGTTGGAGAGGTGGGCTGGACTGTAAATCCAGTGCTTTGGCTGAGTAGGTTCGAGTCCTACCACCCCCACTTTTTCACTAAATGTCAGCTTAATTAAGCGAAAGTAGCTCAGTTGGTAGAGCTCCAGTTTTCCAAACTGGCGGTCGCGAGTTCGAATCTCGTCTTTCGCTCTTAATAGCAGTAATATTTCTTTTAGGAATGTTTCCGCTGAGCTGACAAGCCAATGTAGCTCAGGGGTAGAGCACGTCCATGGTAAGGACGGGGTCGGGGGTTCAATTCCCTTCATTGGCTCTTTATGCTATAATTCATTTTAACCTTTTTAATCATTTCTTTACAATAAAAATTAATAACTGATGGCTAAGGATACTTTCGTGAGGAATAAGCCTCACTTGAACATCGGTACTATTGGTCACGTGGATCATGGTAAAACTACATTGACAGCAGCTATCACATACGTACTAGCTGAAGCAGGATTAAGTGAAAAATTTGATTACGATAAGATTGACTCTGCTCCTGAAGAGAAAGAAAGAGGTATCACAATCAATACTGCACACGTTGAGTACGAAACTGAAAATCGTCACTACGCACACGTAGATTGTCCAGGTCACGCGGATTACGTTAAGAACATGGTAACGGGTGCTGCTCAAATGGACGGTGCTATTCTTGTAGTTGCTGCTACTGATGGTCCTATGCCTCAAACTCGTGAGCATATTCTTCTTGCTCGTCAGGTAGGTGTTCCTAAGATTGTTGTTTTCATGAACAAGGTTGACCTTGTTGATGATGAGGAAATGCTTGAGTTGGTAGAGATGGAAGTTGCTGAATTGCTAGAAGCATATGAATTCGGTGAAGGTTCTATCATTCCTGGTTCTGCTTTGAAAGCATTAGAAGGAGATCCAGAAGCTGCAAAGGCTATTATGGCATTAATGCATGCTTGTGATACTGAAATTCCAGAACCAGTAAGGGCTATTGAAAAGCCATTCTTAATGCCTATAGAGGATGTATTCTCTATTACAGGTCGTGGTACTGTTGCTACAGGTCGTATCGAACGTGGAGTAATCAACGTTGGTAACCCAGTAGAAATTATCGGTATGATGAAGGCAGAAGACAAGCCTTTGACATCTACGTGTACTGGAGTAGAAATGTTCCGTAAGATATTGGATAGAGGAGAAGCTGGTGATAATGCTGGTATCCTTCTTCGTGGTATTGCTAAGGAAGACATCAAGCGTGGACAAGTAATTTGTGCTCCTGGTTCTGTTACTCCACACACACAATTTAAGTGTGAGGTATATGTATTAGGTAAGGATGAAGGTGGTCGTCACACACCATTCTTCAACGGTTACCGCCCTCAGTTCTATTTCCGTACTACGGATGTAACAGGAGATGTTGTACTTCCTGAAGGAGTAGAAATGGTAATGCCTGGCGATAACGTTACACTAGAAGTAACTCTTATCAGTGCAATTGCAATGGAGAAAGGTCTTCGTTTTGCAATTCGTGAAGGTGGGCGTACAGTAGGTGCCGGTCAGGTTACTGAAATTATGAAATAATTCACAGGCTTTATAGCCGAGAATCAATAAAGTGAAAAGTTAAGCATCTCTCTTTTGAGATGCTTAATTTTTCGCATAAACGGGCGTAGCTCAACTGGTAGAGCGCCGGTCTCCAAAACCGTAGGTTGTGGGTTCAAGTCCTACCGCCCGTGCAATGTAGATAAAATGGAAAAAATCACACTTTATATCAAGGAAAGTTATGATGAGTTAGTGAATAAAGTATCTTGGCCTACATGGGCTAATTTACAAAGCACTACTATGGTCGTACTTATATCCACCATCATTATTACAATTATTATATTTATAATGGATATAATATCTAAGAATTTAATGGAGAAAGTGTACGAACTTCCTACATACTTTTAGGGATAACGCACACAGGTAATAATTATGGAAGAAACAAAGTGGTATTCGCTTAGGGTAATTAGCGGAAAAGAAAGAGCGATTAAAGAAAGAATTGAGTTGGAAGTGCAGCGCAGCAAATGGGATGCTTGTGTCAACTCTATACTAGTTCCAACGGAAAAAGTATATAAAATTCGTAATGGAAAAAAAGTTGTTCAAGATAGAAATATCCTTCCTGGCTATATCCTAATAGAAGCTTTACCTTCTAAGTTTTCTGGAGAAATTATACAAGGAATCCAGAATTTACCTAACGTGATTTATTTTATCGAAAAGAATAACCCTATTGCTTTACGCCCTTCCGAAGCTAATCGTATGCTTGGTAAGGTAGATGAGTCTAAGGATTTAGGAGAATCCATGTTGGAGCCATACTTAGTAGGGGAAACAATTAAGATCATCGATGGAGCATTTAGTGGTTTCGTAGGTGATGTCCAAGAAATCAACGAAGAAAAGAAGAAACTCAAAGTTATCGTAAAGATCTTCGGTCGTGGTACTGAGGTTGAGTTGAACTTCATGCAAGTAGAGAAGCAATCATAATTTCCGACCACTCTTTTGTGAGAAAAAGAGATAAGCTTCCCGGTAAGTTGTGATGACGATTATAACGCAGTACTATTCTAGGGTACTGAACTTATATTAATAACAAGGAAAAAAGCGAATAATAATGGCTAAAGAAGTCGAAACGCTGATTAAGTTACAAGTAAAGGGCGGACAAGCAAATCCTGCTCCTCCAGTTGGTCCAGCATTGGGTGCAAAGGGAGTGAATATCATGGAATTCTGTAAGCGTTTTAACGCTCAGACCCAAGATAAGCAAGGACAGGTTGTTCCTGTAGTCATCACAGTATTTAAGGATAAATCTTTCACTTTTGTCATAAAGACATCTCCTGCCGCAGTTCAACTGTTGCAGAAAGCTAAGTTAAAGAAAGGTTCTTCAGTTCCTAACCGTGATAAGGTAGGTTCTGTTACTTGGGATGATTTAAGAGAAATAGCTCAGGATAAAATGTCAGATTTGAATGCATTTTCTATCGAAAGTGGAATGAAGATGATGGCTGGAACTGCTCGTAGTATGGGAATCACAGTAAGTGGTACTCCTCCATGGGAAGGCGAAAGCGCTTCTGACGCTTAATTAGAATACAATTATTTATAGTGAGGGAGTTTTACAGCTTGTAAAATGTTATACCTCTAAAATTGATATACCATGTCTGAAGAGACTAATGTTGAAAATATTGCTCCAGAGCCTATCAAAGAAGCTCCTAAGAGTAAAAAGAAAAGAGTTCCTAAAAGAAAAAGGGCTCATGCTGCTAACCCTAAGAAAAGGAAAGTAGCAGAAGCTAAAATCGAAAGCGGTAAGCAATACTCTTTAGTTGAAGCTATGGCTTTGATAAAGCAAGTAAATACAGCCAAGTTCGATGCTTCTGTAGATGTTCATGTAAGATTGGGAGTTGATCCAAAAAAAGCGGATCAAGGTATTCGTGGAACAGTGGTTCTACCACATGGTACGGGTAAAACCAAAACCGTTTTAGTATTCTGTACTGCCGATAAGGAGGACGAAGCTAGGGCTGCTGGTGCTGATCACGTTGGTTTGGACGAGCTTATCAAAAAAGTACAAGGAGGTTGGACTGATTTTGATGTAGTAGTAGCTATGCCAAGTGTAATGGCAAAAATTGGTCGTTTAGGTCGTGTTTTAGGTCCTCGTGGCCTGATGCCTAACCCTAAGACTGGTACAGTTACTCCTAATATCGGAGCTGCAGTAGAAGCTGTTAAAGGAGGTAAGATTTCTTTCCGTGTAGATAAGAATGGTATCATTCATTCATCTATAGGTAGAGTTTCTTTCGAGCCTAAAAAATTAGCCGAAAATGCTAATGAGTTATTGACTACACTACTAAAGATGAAACCTTCTACTGCGAAGGGAATCTATATGAAGTCAGTTACTGTTGCTTCCACGATGAGTCCGGGGATACCGGTCGATACCAAATCCATTAAATAATATCATTTAAGTAGATATTATGCTGGGAAAAAAGATTTGGATTAGCTAGATATTTCTAATTATCGAATTCAACTTTCCGGTTAATCTCTTTAAAGAGAAGAATCATGAATAAAGAGCAAAAGACGGCGACCATCGAAGAATTAAAGGATAGGTTCGCTAATAATAATTTCTTTTATATAGCTGATTCATCATACATGACCGTAGCGAAAATCTCTGATTTTCGTAGAGCATGTTATGAAAAAGGCGTTTCTGTAAAAGTATATAAGAATACTTTAGTTAAGAAAGCTCTAGAATCATTCGAAGGAGACAAAGGTTATGCTCCTTTATACGATAGCTTGAAAGGGCAATCAACATTTATTTTTTCTGAAACGGCTAACCTTCCAGCTAAAATCTTAGAGGATTTTAGAAAAGGTGATAAGTCAGATAATCCTAAGCCAGCGTTAAAAGCTGCTTATATTGATTCAGATGTATATGTTGGTGATGACCAAATCAAGCCATTGGCAGAATTGAAGTCAAAGGAGGATCTCATTGGAGATGTTATCCTATTGCTTCAGTCGCCGATTAAAAACGTTATCGGATCCCTACAATCTGGAGGAAATACAATTTCCGGATTACTTAAGGCTCTTGAAGAACGTGGCGACCAATAAATAAGGCTTCCAAGTTAACGCCCTCCAAATAACAACTGTTTTTTTAATCATTATTACTTAAAGACATTTTACAATGGCTGATTTGAAAGATTTCGCAGAACAACTAGTTAACCTTACAGTAAAGGAAGTTAAGGAACTAGCTGATATATTAAAAGATGAGTATGGTATCGAACCTGCTGCTGTAGCTGTAGCTGCTGCTGGTGGTGGTGGAGCTACTGCAGAAGCTGCTGAAGAACAAACAGAATTCGACGTAATTCTTAATTCTGCGGGTGCTGCTAAGCTTAAGATTGTTAAGGAAGTGAAGACACTTCTAGGTCTAGGTTTGAAAGAAGCTAAGGGACTTGTTGACGGAGCTCCAGCTACAATCAAGGAAAGTATCGCTAAAGATGAGGCTGAAAAGATCAAAGCTGCTCTTGAAGCTTTAGGTGCTGAGGTAGAAATCAAGTAATTGATTATACTCAAGCCCATTGGAATATAACTTATATTCCACTAAGCCAGAGGGCTTAAAAACTAAACAGGCATAGCTTGAAATCGCAAGGTTTCAGCTATGCCTATTGTGGTATCTGAAAGATTTGTTTTTAGACGATTAGGTATAAGGATAGAATAGCTCTAAATCTCTAAATCTCTAAATCTTAAAATACAGTAAGAGAGATACCTCTTTTTAGAATCTGATAGGACTCAAGGAATGAAGGAACATATTGTATCCTGAATTCCTGAAAAACATCATATACAAGGATATGACAGAAGCCACGTTAACTCAGGCCGACAAGCGGCACAATTTCGGTAAGATTAAAAAAGCCGAATATCCGGATTTTTTAGAAATCCAAATCAAATCCTTCATGGAGTTTTTCCAATTGGAAAC
>JBNMOV010000210.1:0-8290 GCA_051275765.1 Maribacter sp.
ACAAAGAAAGAGAACTCCGTAAATACCAGATTTATACTTGTTCCGATTGGTCTGGATATTCTGTGGTTAATGCTACAGTGATGTCTAGTAAGACAGGTGGATCGTTAGCGGCTTGTTGGGCGAATTTCCAATTTTTAGGAGTTAAAGGCTATGAAGAAATCGTAAGAGGAACGCAATCTGCTAAACTCAAAGTAGAAGAAGCCATCAAAGGCATAGCGGCACTCCGTTTATTAGGAAAGCCAGTCATGAATATGATTGCTTTTTCAAGTGAAAAAATCGATCTATTTTCCTTGGTTAATCTGATGAAAGCAAAAGGTTGGTATATACAATTACAATTCAAACATGGCATTTCTCCTACGAATATTCACTTGTCTATCAATCAAGCAAATGTCGTTCATATAGATACTTTTATTGATGATTTACAAACTTGCGTGAAGGAATTAGAAAGCTCAACTGTGAATACTTCACTACCATTTACTGATGAACTCCTCGCCTCCCTTACTCCAGAAATGGTTAATCAACTCAAAGGTGCATTAGGCGTAAGCGATGGAGAAGCTCCAGATGATTTAACTATGGTTAATCGAATTTTGGATGCTGCTCCGCCTCATATTAGAGATATGATTTTGAGAGAATTTGTGAATGGGATGTTTAGATAAATAGGAGAGAGGGCGTTTGCTTCGCTTCACTTTGAGGAGTCAGGAGAGAGGAAAAAAAGGAGTCAGGAGAGAGGAAAAAGGAGCGAGAGGAAAGCATTCGACTTCGCCAAATTTAGAGAGAAAGAGAATGTGTATTCTCTTTCTCTCTTTTCCTGACTCCTCTCTCCTCGCTCCTTTTTTTCTTCTCTCCTCGCTCCTTTTTCCTCTCTCCTTAAAAATAAAACTTATGTTAGCTATCCAAATCATACTCGTTTTCATCACTCCATATTTTCTAGTGCGTATTTCCAAAGCATTGAAAATAGAAGCTGTTTTGAGTCCTGTAGTACTGTGTTATGCTTTGGGTTTGGCAGTGAATAATTTTCTGCCAACAGGAATGATTCTTCCAGAAGTGATAGAGATTCTTACACAAGCAACGATTGCCTTAGCGATTCCTTTAGTGTTAATGAATTCTGATTTTAAATCATTTTTAAATGGAAGCAAAACGATTCTGATTTCTTTTGCTTCAGCTATTTTTGCAGTGTTTGTTTCCTGTATGATAGGAGCGTTTCTTTTTCAATCCCAAACAGACAATGCACCAGAAATAGCAGGAATGCTCGCTGGTGTATATTCTGGCGGAACACCAAATATGGCAGCCATTCAAGCTGCTATAAAAGCAGATGCGAATCTATATGGAGCATTGAATATTGCTGATATTTTACTGGGAGGAATTTACTTGATTTTCCTCACGTCAATAGGACCTCGTGTTTTTCGATTTTTATTAGGAACTAAAAATACAATTGACGAAGTAAGCGAAGAAACAATAATCGAAAAAGTAGAAAGCAATATCAATTTTATTCAAAGACTAAAGTCTATCTTCATTCCGATAAGCTTTGCTATCTTATGTGTCATACTATCAGCAGGTATATCTTTTCTAATTTTCAAGAAAATAGATGAAGCTCTATTTATTATTCTGATTACCATTTTTGGAACAGGAATCTCCTTCTTCTCTTTTTCTAAAAAACTAACAGCAGCTTATGATACAGGTGATTATTTACTACTCGTTTTTTCTCTAGCACTAGGACTGATGTCAGATTTTTCTGCTATTCTAAATGCGAGTTCAGCTATTTTGTACTTCACTGTTTTCGTAATTACATCAGCCATTTTTCTTCATGTTTTATTAGCTAAAATATTCAAAATAGATGGTGATACTACGCTGATTACTTCTGCTGCCTGTATTTTTGGGCCAGTATTTATAGGACAAGTTGTTTCTGTGATGAATAATAAATCCATGCTAGTTCCTGGTATGGCGATGGGCGTAGCAGGAATGGCATTAGGCAGTTTTTTAGGGATATTTATTTTTAAAATACTTAATGCTCTCTTATAAGGAATGACTTCGTAGATACAATCTACGAAGTCATTTTAATCCTATTACATCACACGCCCAATTTCTAATCAATCAATCAATTTCCAATTTCTATTCCTCTGGCAACCACTCCCAATAAAATCCAATCGCATTACTAGAAAATAACTTATCCATTACTTCTTTAGCAGAATAGCCATACATCAGTTTCTTTACTTCTTCCTTAGAAAAAGCACCAAAAACATCTTCTGGTGGATTTGCAAAAAAGGCTTGTAAATCTTGGTATAATAAAGGCATTTTCGCTGCGGTATCATACATCTCAAAAGAATTGATAGCACCATCAAAATCAGAACCAATACAGACATGATCCCAGCCTTCTTTATTTCCTGCCAATTTTACGATATGCAAAATATTCAATGCGAGACTCTTTAGATAAATCTGTTTTCTTTCCTCAGAAAAATCTTCTGTTTCCTCAATTTGTTTAGCTACAGTTCCACCTATCAACCTGAAACGATCCAAAATCAAACCTATCAAACCATCCGTTTTATGAACCATTTTTACATCATCATCACTTAGGTTTATCGTCCAATTATTGTAGATGATATCCTTATATTTTTTAGGCTTATCATTTTGTAAATACTTAGGGTCGCTTTCACTCATTCCTGCTACTGCTGCATGGCTGAACATCACAGGCACTTTATTTCCTTTCGCCTGTTCTGATTCTAATAATTGATAATACCATTGCCTAGATTTCAGGCTCATGTGTTTTACATCTGGAACTATCATTCGACCATCTTCCTTATTGAGCATCAGTTTAATGACCTTTTTCCCCAATGGCGAAATAGGATCATCATTGGCTTTTCCTCCCTTGAATACGAAGTTTTGCAAAGGCTTAAAAGGATTAGCTTGACCTCCTAATCCATTATAGAAAAAGTGATTGATACCTAATGAAAAAATAGGATATTCTAATACTTCATCCTGATAATTATATAAAGGAAGACTTCCTTTCAATCGCCTTAAATTATCCAAAACCAATTGTTGATATTCAGCTTCATTAGATACATCATCGTAAATAAGTGATCGCCCTAGATTATTACCTCCTTCAATATTCAGGACTACAGCAATCTTATTTTTATCTGCTATTAGTCTATCTAAATCTGCTCTGTTTTTTACGATTTCATAAGACCATTCCTCTCCATTGATTTCCTTAGGTTTGAACTGACCATATTTTACAAATTCCAAATTATTTAAGAAAATAGGAAAGTAATAAACATCGCCTTTTCTATGAAATTGGTAATCTGCATATTCTATTCCAGTGACACAAGCCATCGTTTCGTGTCCCTTCTTTTTTTCATTTAAAATTCTAATATCATTATATTCTAATTCCAAAGGAGTCATCGACCAACCTATTACTCGCACATTTCCTAGAGCATTTGCTTCTAAATTCGCTTGCGAATAAGGTGGCACACCCTTAGAATTTTTCACTATCCAATTCGCCATATTATGTCCAGAACAATTGTGCTCTATCTTATCCCAATTGTCATAATCTGTTTGACTTCTAGAATGAAAAGCTTTTAAACAGACATGAGAATGAATATCCGCAAAAGGAATATCTTGAGAAAAGGCATTAATAAAAAGGCATAGGAATAAAGCTAGAAAAGCGTACTTTTTCATTTGGTTTGATTTTTTGTTTGTAGTAAAGACTGTTAGAGTAACGAAGGCAAAAGATGATTTGTATCGTTTAGCAAATCATCTTTTTATTAATTATTCGCCATCATCTACAGAAGGCAAAGAACGTCCAGTTAATTCTGATAAATTAGGAACAGTAGCTTTTATCATTTCTACATATTTCTTCGTTTCCTCACTTATTTTTCTTTTCATCAAGCTATCCCAATACAAGTCGTAGATAACTTCACTTCCTATCAATAAATTGATACTATTTCCCGATGTTCCCGTAGCACCTCTAGTTATTTTTTTATCAGCAGCGTCTAGCATAGAAACATTTTTTACTAATTGCTCAAATACGGTCTTTTCAATAGGGTAAGTTTCATTAGCTAATTCAGTTCCATAAGAATTGACAGTTACATGAACTTGATTAGGAGTGACAGTTATTATATAACTTCTATGATAACGAGGAGGAACAGAACTATCTGTAAATTCATATTCTATTTTGTCAATATCATTTTTGTTTATTTCAGATATTTTATTGTTGCAATTGAAAAATAGCATGGAACAACTGAATAAAAAGAAGATTTTGCTTTGCATTGATATGATAATTATATGGTGTGAATTATAGGTTTTGATACCAAAATATATAATAATACATTATTGTGAGTAATTAGCTATTAAACAACTTTACTCAACATCTAAAAAAACGTACATTTGTAGAGATTATACTAGCATCCTAACTAGATAGTCAAGAAGTTGGATATAAATTTGACTTCTTCAAATTAACATCTAATATCATTGTATAATGAGTATAATAGAAATGAGGGTTCCTACGATAGGAGAATCCATCGCAGAAGTAACACTTTCACAATGGCTAAAAGAAGACGGAGCATTCGTAGAAATGGATGAATCTATCTGTGAATTTGAATCAGATAAAGCAACACTAGAATTCCCTGCAGAAGCTGCTGGGAAATTGACTTGGGTAGCTGCTGAAGAAGATGATTTAGCTATTGGAGCATTAGTAGCTACAATCGATACTTCTGTAACGAATGGTGCTGCTAAAAAAGAAGAAACCAAAATAGCAACTCCTGCACCAGCAACTACAGCTGTACCAGAAGCACCTGCACCTGCTAAAGAAAGCTATGCTACAGGTCATCCTTCTCCTGCTGCTGCCAAGCTAATGAAAGAAAACGGCTTATCTGCTGCAGATATCAAAGCAACAGGCAAGGATGGACGTATCACAAAGGAAGATGTATTAGTAGCAATAGCTGCTAAAAAATCTGTTCCTACACCAGAAGCACCAAAACCAGCTGCTAAGAAAGAAGCTCCTGTAGTTGCTTCAGTTTCAATTGCTGCATTCAGTAGGGGAGAGCGTACTAAGAAAATGAGTCGTATGCGTAGAACTATCGCTAAGCGATTAGTTTCTGCCAAGAATAATACAGCGATGTTGACCACTTTCAATGAAGTGGATTTGACAGAAATTATGGCATTGCGTAAGAAATACCAAGAGCAATTTGTAGAAAAGTATGGTGTGAAGCTAGGATTCATGTCTTTATTTACAAAAGCTTGTACTAAGGTATTGATGGAAATGCCAGAGGTGAATGCTTACATCGATGCAGAAAATAATCAGTTTATCTACCATGATTTTGTGGATGTTTCTATCGCGATTTCTACACCAAATGGATTAGTAGTGCCTCCTATAAGAAATGCAGAGTCATTGAAATTCCATGAAATAGAATTGGAAATAAAGCGATTGGCAGGAAAGGCAAGAAAAGGAGAATTGACACTTGACGAAATGAAAGGCGGTACATTCACGATTACTAATGGTGGAGTATTTGGTTCTATGATGAGTACACCTATTCTTAATGAGCCACAATCGGCTATATTAGGAATGCATACGATTCAGCAACGTCCAATGGCTGTCAATGGCGAAGTAAAAATTCGCCCTATGATGTACTTGGCATTATCTTATGATCACAGGATCATAGATGGTAGTACTTCTGTTACGTTCCTAGTAAGAGTAAAGAAATTATTAGAAGATCCAACGAGCTTGTTATTGGATTTATAATAAAAAAATAGATCTGTTTTGAGCCTCTGAGGTTATTGACCTCAGAGGCTTTTTGTTTTCCTTCCTCAAAATCTAGCGTCTAATAGTCTAGAGTCTAACGTCTAAGAAAAATGCTAAAACTTAACAACATAAGAACTGCCAAAATCGTAGCACATCGAGTAGGCAATAAGAATAAAACTGAGAAGAATTTTATTTCAAAAGAAGAATTATCTATAGGAGATAACTTGGATGAAACTTTGAAAAAATATTTTTTGAAGCCATTTAAACAGATAGCAGAAACGTATCATTTTACACATAGTGTGGATATGTCCTATCATTTGTTGAATGGAATAGTGAAGCGGATTTTTGAGGGTAATGAGGAGTTCTATACTGCTTCTTTAGATATATTGAATCATTTGTACGAGCAAAGTAATCATCCACAAATCAAGTCTGGAGATTTATTCGTGGTCTTGTTTGATGATATTTTGATAGAGGATGAATTGGTGCAAGCAGTTGGTATTTTTAAATCAGAGAAAAAAGATGCTTTTTTGACATTGACAGAATCTTCTGAAAAGGTATTGGTCAATTCAGAAGAAGGGATCAGTTTGAAGAAGTTGGATAAAGGCTGTTTGATTCTGAACATTTGGGAAGATCAAGGTTATCGAGTGTTCAGTGTGGATAACAATGATTATGATGCTAGTTATTGGAAAGAGCAGTTTTTAGGCGTGGATTATGTGAAGGATGGTAATTATGATACTCGTTCTTATATCGATATGTGTAAGTCATTTGCAGATGAAGTGATTCGTGAAAAAACTGGAAAAAAGGATCAAATTGAGTTTTTGAGTGATTCTATTCAGTATTTTACGATGAATGAAGAAATTGTGGATCAGAATTTTCAAGATACTGTCTTTGAGGATGAAAAAATGAAAACTGATTTCAACGAATACAAAAAACAGTACGAAGAAGAATATAAAATTGAAATCCCAGATGAGATTCCTATTTCAAAACCAGTCCTTCGTCAGCAAAAAAGAGCGATTAAGAATTTCATTAAATTAGATACAGGTATCCAAGTGAAATTAGATTTTAAAGATCCAGAATCTACGCGTCAGTTTGTAGAAAAAGGTTTCGATGCAGATAAGGGGATGCACTTTTATAAAGTGTATTATAATGAAGAATTAGATTAGAATTTAGAAAAAGCTTAGTGTTACACTAAGCTTTTTCTTTTCTCTTATAATAGATTGTAGCAAACCAAGACATAGATAATCCTGCAAGTAAAGCGAATACTACAGATGAAATACTGTCCAAAACAACTCCTGGCTCACCCTTACCTAATACGCCTCTGATGAAAAAATAATCATTTGCTACAGAAATAGCCATGCCTAATAAGAAATATCCAATTTGATAAGCTTTCATGACAATTGATTTTGATGAAACAATAATTTATAATAGAAAAACTAATATTTCTTATTTTTTACAAAGCTAAGAAACAAAATTACTAATTATATCTCCACATCCTTCACAATTGCCCCAGGGAAACGACAGCCTTCTAAATTAGCTCCTCTAAAATCTGCTCCAGTTAAATCACAGTTTTCAAAATCAGCACCCATTAAATTGGCATTCATAAAACTAGCATTTTTAAGATTAGCCCTAGAAAAATCAATAGAACTCAAATTAGCATCTGCAAAAGTACAATTCTCCAGCATGGCATCTGTGAACAACGAATTACTTAGATTCGATTCTGAAAAATCTACTCGTTTGGCATAGCAACCACAGAAATTACCAAAAGGCAAATCTAAATCCACTAAGTCTAATCTAGCAGGAATATGTTTTCTATCAAAAGAAGCTTGCTCACCTTCCTTATGTTTTGGACCAGAATAAAGACCTAATACTAATCCTGAAACATGAACAGTTTGCCATGTTCCACCAGCTCCGCCACTTCCTAAAAAAAGATGATGATTTTTAATCGTGGCTTTAAGTTGTGGAGAAGTCAAAGGTTTACTACCAAAAGAAATTTGCTGCATCAAAGTCGTATTCAAAGAAGCAGTACTACTACCAGCTTTGTCTACTTCTGGCAAAATATCTTTCAGTAAAAGCGTATCTATATCTAATATTTTATCCTTAGTCCAATATTCTTGAGGAGTAGAAAGTGGATCTTTTTTATGGCCTGCATATTTGGAATAAAACCCACTTCTGCGATCTATTACACCTTTATTAGCCAAAGCAAATTCTATGTAAGATTCAAAATCGGTAACTCTAGAATCTGTATAACAGGCTTGATGATCATCCCCCATAATGACTGGCGGATTTCCTGTGCCATCCAAGAAAAAAGCCACATCGTAAAATTTGCTAAAACAATCGAAAGGCTGTATGTTTTTAGAAAATTCTAAGAGTCCATATTCATGATCTCTAAAAATTTCCTTTTCATTATCAGGCATGGAATGAAAATAAAGCACCCCTTCCCAATCATATGAAAACGCACTCTGGATAGGCTGAATCATAATAACTCCATCTTCTGGATAATAATTGTCGTATTGTCTATGGAAATCTGCTGGGTTTTCGTGCAGATAATGTTTCTGCTCA
>JBNMOV010000211.1:0-8280 GCA_051275765.1 Maribacter sp.
TCATCAGTGTAAGTACAGCTACTTATGAAGAATGTATCCAACGAGGTTTTGATGAGAAAAAGATGTACGTTGTTCCTAATGGGGTAGACCACGATCTCATCGATCTAAAGGTAGATGCCAAAAAAATTAAAACTGATTTCCAAGAAAAACATAGAATAGATCTGGACAAACGCCACATCATAGTCAGCTTAGGCAGACCAGTAGTTCGTAAAGGGTTTTCATGGTTTTTGGAAAATGTACTGCCACGTCTAGATGAGGATGTATTATTTATAATGATAGGTCCTAATTCTGCGAATAAAAGGAAGCCACTCTGGAAAAAAATACTACCAGGAAAATGGGTATATCAGATTAATCTTTTCCTTGGATTGATTAGTGATGAGGAAAAAATAATGGAACTGTTACAAAAATCAGGTATAAAAAATAAGGTCGTTCGCACAGGAGCTATTCCTTTCAATGAAGTGATGGGATTATTAGAATTAGCAGATCTGTTCGTCATGCCCAATGTGAAGGTAGAAGGCGATGCAGAAGGTTTTGGATTGGTGGCATTGGAAGCATCATTGAGAAAAACACCAGTGCTGGCGAGTAATATGGAAGGCATTACGGAAGCGATAAAAAATGCTAAAAATGGCTACTTGTTACCTTCTGAAGATGCTACTGCCTGGAGCGAAAAGATCAAAACATTATTAGCAAACAAAGAAGGACTTACCATTTTAGGAAAACAATTTAGTCAGTTTACTTTGAATACCTTTGGTTGGGATAAAATGGTGGAAGGCTATATCGATGTTTTCGAAAAAGTGATAGCAGATAGAAAGGACGCATAAAATGCGAATCCTGTCGTTAATTGATATATATTTGCTGTGGATCTTCGATAAATGGATCTTGACAATATGATACAAATTAAAGCTGTTTCAAGTAAGAAAGACCAAAAGGCATTTATTCATTTTCCTTGGAAAGTCTATCAGGGCGATCCACATTGGGTACCGCCATTGATCATGGATTTTAAGCAGATTTTTTCTCCTAAGCATCCTTTTTATGAATATGGTACGATGCAGCATCTCCTTGCCTATAAGGATGGGGAAGTAGCAGGACGTATAACTGCTATCACAAATAGCCTGCATGAAAAACATCAGGATAAGATAACTGGCTTCATTGGCTTTTTTGAATGTATAGATGATCAGGCTGTAGCGAATGCATTGCTGGACGAAGCTTCTCGTATATTGAAGGAAAAAGGCTACCAACGTATACATGGCCCTGCGAATCCTAGTATCAATTACGATTATGGATTGCTGATAGATGGATTCGATGATTCGCCTAGGATCATGATGACCTATAACCCTAAGTATTATATTCGTTTATTGGAAAATTATGGATTCAATAATATTAAGAATCTGTTTGCTTATAGACTGGATATAGATAAGGCAGTGGCACATCCTAAACTAGAGCGCGTAGCTAAATTGGTGCAAAAGAGATATAATGTAAAACTGCGTCCGATCAATATGAAAAATATAGATGCGGATATTGAAGTCATGAAGGAAATATATGCAGTAGCTTGGGAAAATAACTGGGGAGACGTACCCATGACCACCGCTGAGTTTGGCGAACTAGCTAAAGCATTTAAGCCGCTTGCCATACCAGAGTTAATTCAATATGCTTATGTGGATGATAAGCCAGTAGCACTTATCGTAGGTATGCCAGATTGGTATGAAGTGATGAAAACGATGAACGGAAGATTGTTTCCCTTTAATTTTCTAAAGATTTTTACCAAAAAAAATACGCATAAATGGGGTAGGGTGATCATCATGGGGACATTACCAGAGTATAGGAGTAAAGGCTTGGACGGATTGCTGTGCTATACTGTACTGAAGGAAGCACAAAAACGTAATATCAAATTTGCTGAAGGCTCGTGGATCTTGGAAGATAATGTCATGATGAATCGTGCTATGAAAAATTTCTTTGGCGAGGTATATAAGACGTATGCTATCTTTGAGAAGGAGATATAAGTGACTGGTTGAGGTTTTAGTTTGTTGGCGTACTGTAACTTATGAGTTAATCCACTAGTTTCTATTTAAAGGAGCTCTTATGGAGGGTAAAGTTGAGTTAATTATTAGCGTTACGAAGTATCGAGATAGTCCTATATGTAAGTTTTTTTACTTTCTATGTCTTTCTTATTTGGAATTAGGATATTGGCTCTTTTACTTTTAGCATATAATTCATTTTATGTCAAAGTATTATTTTTACGTGCTTAATAATATGTTTTATTCTTTTGTTTTTCAGTTACTTAGATTTATTTAAAACGAGGAGGACAAAAAAAGAAGATCGATTTGTTATAGCAGAAGACTATCTTTTGTTACCAAAAAAGAGGAAGTTGTATTTCGCTGATATAGATAAACTTTATGTAGAAGTTAATATACTGAGAATTAATTGGTTTTCGGATTGTTAAAAATTCATAGCTTCTGAAAATCAAGCAATTGCTACTAACGTTGGTCTGTAAAGCGAATACCGCTAGGTATAGATACTTTTTTCAATTTAAAAATGTAGGATTATCGTATTTTTTGTTCTGGGAAAGCATAATAAGTTATCTGTGCATTTAAATAATGGAGCAGTTGAAAATTTTAATTTTCTATTGAAATCAAAAAGACACCAAGAAGAAGCAATAATTGGTATGTTATTGTTAGATACAAAATACAATATTGATATAAGATAGATGTATTGAGGAGTAGAGGCTTGTACTAGCGATAACGAGTTTTTAACTCGTTCAGTTCGTAAGGACTGACAAAACCACAGAATTCTAGCAGGAATTTTTTGGTTTTGTGCGTTTAAATTATTCACTTATTTTAAGGAATTTATAGAGACAAAGGGTGTTCCTTTTACAAGCCAAGAAGCCAATCACTCATACTTCTTTCCCAAATAATCCCAAGTCCATTTCCTAACCAACTGCATGATCGTATTCAACGAACTTTGTGGAGCAGTCTTCTCTATCTTTTTAGCGATCAATAAGGTAGTACTCAACATCCCCATTTTTCCATGTATAACCCAAGGCGATTCTACGATCTCAAATCCTTCTTTTTGTAATAATTTGGCGATATTGAAACTACTAGTTTTAGGACCTTTGCCAGCCCTTACCCAATTCAATACGATTTCTCCCCACATCACTGGCCAGATGATAATGCCGCCTTCCTTGAGCGTTCTTGCGGCTTCTTTGATATAATTAAGCTGTCCAGGGCGAGTCATGAATCTGGTCGCACCAACTTGGAATACTACATCGAAGCTATTGTCAGATACAGAAGGAATGAGTTCGTTAAAATTTTCAATGGATATTTCTATCTCTTTGAGTTTTTCCTTTAAGACGAGAAGCTGTGATTCACTCAAGTCAGAAGCTCTTATTTTAGTGAATCCTTTTTTATAAAGTCTTTCTGTAATAATACCGCTTCCTGCTGCACGTTCGCAGATATAGGGTTGCTGTGCAGGAAAATAGGACGTAATTTTTTGCGTCAGATAACCAGCGAGTCTATCTCTATGGAAAAAATCCTTGGCTACTTGATCATAGAATCGACTCTTTTCTTCTGATGTATAGGTCTTATTGACAGTGTCATTGAAGATCCATTTAAAAAAAGATAGCCACGAAAGCCGTTGATGTTCTGATTCCATATATTGGTTATTGGTACTTCAATCTATTAAATAAATTAAAGTTACATGAGTTACAGTTCAAATTAGGTGTGTAGGTTATTATTTTCCTATTCCCTTACTCAAACACCTTCAATAATTCCTGTACTTTCTCCGTATTATCATCTAGCCATTTGATATAAGTATCTCCTTGGTTTTGACTAATATAATAAGCTAGTGCCTCTGATGATTCTGAATCTACTATGGCATTGAAAGTAGGAATATACAGTGTCCAATAGACGTTTTTTTCTCGATTTTTCACCTTCTTTTTATCCTCTGCATCTTCCTTGAACATACTGAGAAAAGATGTTGTATTCCTAGCAAATTTTTCTTCTGGCGTTGCTTCTTCTTTTTTGATACCTTCTTCTTCGAGTGACTGATCTATTTCACTATTCACTGTTCCTAGCATTGAAATAATCAAATCAGTTGACGTCCAGATAGGATCGTCTTCAGATTCGTCTAGTGTGAGTGTAATATTGAATCCACCAGATTTATTTTTAGGAGGATTCATGATAGCTAGAAGACTTTCATGTGCCATATCCGAACGTTTTGTGTCAGGTTCCAATAATAAGAAGAAGTAATAGGAGAGTGCTGCCTTGGATTTTTTATTGGAGATGAGTTGTAATTCACCTAGAAACAGGTGGCTGCTTCTATGCTCTGGATTTATCCTGATAGCGTTTTTAAATGCTTCTATAGATTTATCAATTTTATTGACTTTACTGTAATTGATACCTAAATTAAAAAACAGCAAATGATGATTAGGGAATTCTTTAGTTGCTTTTTCTAATACTTGAATACCTTTATCAGTTTTTCCCATCATATCTAATGCAGAGCCATTGATAATATAGGCTTCTAACATATACTTCTTTTTTATTTTGAGCACCTTATTGGAATATTTTATGGCATTCTTATAATCCTTTTTTTCCATATAGGAATAGGACATTTCATATAATGCAGCAGTGGAGTTTTTATCCATCGTCAATGCTATTTTATAAGTATCAATGGCTTGATCGAATTTACCTGCATCATGGTATTTGATTCCTTTTTTAATAAAATCCATAGCAGAATCTTGAGCGATGCTAGGATGTAGGAATGAGAAAAGTAAAAAAAGTGTTACTGTTATTACGTTGTAATTATTCATTGGAATTATTGTTTTAGTGAATCATAAATAATTAGGTCATTACTTATACCAAATTGAATTTATAATGTCACATTAAATTTATCCAATTGGATGCGACAATTTATTAAATACATTTCATTTATGATTGGTATGATATATAAGTCCTTCTTAAATAACGTCTATATATGAATATAGGTATAAACACTATAAAAAAACAAAAAAGGCTGCCCACATAGTGGACAGCCTTTAAATAACTAACCTTTAAATCCTTATTCTTATCTAGGAAGTGTGCTACCTCCTATCATTTTCTTACTAGGTAGTTTTTCGAGTTGATCCATTTGATTTACGTTGCTACCACCTTTTTCTGTATCCTCAAATAATTCTTTGTAGGAATCAGGTACATAATTACTTACATCCTCACTTCCAAAACTTTTTTCAAATATATTTTGAGGTGTTTCGCTGATAGCGACATTACTTTCTTCTACTGTATTATTGTTTGTATTTACTTTTGGGTTTTCAGGTGCTGCTGGGAAACTGTCAACAGTTGCAGTTGATTCAGATAATGTAGGAGGGGTGTAATTTTCTATGGATTCACTTCCGAAAGAACCATTTGTAGCTGCACTGATTTGTTCTTCCTTTACAGGATTGGAAGGTGCAGAATTTTCTGCCATCATATTTAATGCATCCACTTTAGATTCATATTGGAAACTACTATTCAATACTTGCTGATCGTATTCGTATAGCTTATACTTTTCTATGATTTCTATGAGTTTTTCTGCGTAATCTATAGCTGTGGCGTATCCAGCAGCTTTCAATCCATGTGCCCATCCTTTGTAATCTCCAGGAGCTAAATCGAATAATTTTCCATAGCGTTCCATATTCCTTCTGAGGAATTCTGAATGCATATAGAAAGACTCTTGAGGACTGCTAAAAGCCATGAAAGTAGATAAGGTAAGATTGCCTTCAGCATCATAATCATCATCTTTCATCTCATAGGTTTTGTTAGTGCAGTCATCTGCACTCCAACATTTAAGTCCAAAAAAGTTGTTACTATTAACAGCTAGTTCGGATTTTCCCCATCCTGACTCGCAGGCAGCCTGTGCTAATTTTATACTAGCAGGAATGTCGCTATTTCTCATTTCTTGCTGAGCTATTTCTGAATAGGCAGCAAAGAAAGAAGAAGGAGCGTTACCCGATGGAGCAGCAGCCTGTGCCACTAAGGCAAGAGACAATATTATAGTAAGGCTAGCAAAGGTTCTCATAGTAGTTAGTATTTTAGCTCGAATAGTTTAGTTCTATTTGGGGAGTAAAATGTCTTGTTAATTATTTTATTCGATTAAATAATTAATAAGAATAGAATGGTAAATATCTATGGTTGGGGTCTTTGCATATATAAATCATTCAAATAGAAATTATTTATATGATTTAAAAGTATGTTACCAAATATAACCATGAATAATTATTCTTGTCAACTTATCGTGCACTTATTTTCACATTGTAGATTAATTAGAGTGACAATGAAATAATATATATTATGTTTTATTATAATTTGTTAATTATATCCTATTTTAATTACATATGACTGTATAATTTTATGTAAATCAGTTTATTATAATTTTTTTTACATAAAATAATATATATTAATACTAAGCGGATTTTAAACGTATATGAGTCCAAATCCCTAATTTCATTGCCGTATGGGTTATTTTCTTAATATTTTGATTGTCTTTTAAAGTTGTGACATATTTTTATCAAATTTTCTTGTCTGTAAAATAAACAAATATGAAAAAAATAATTATTACCTCTTTGTTTTATATTAACGAATGAGTTAGCGACATATTTTACGGCAATAGTTTTGATTTACTTGGTTCAAGTCTAAAAACGCCAATTCATATAGGAATTAATTATTTTTAACTATATTTATCCAATATGTTAAATCATTGTTATATAAATATATAGTCTTGTAAGTCTTACACTTTGGTACTAAACTCATTAAGGATATGAATTTTATATAGTTGATTTTTTTAGGAGTGATATCCCTTCTTACTACGGGAAAATAGAATTTTTATTATTTGTATACTATTACTCCCCCTTATAGTATTGAGCTGGGTTTCCTTAGGGGAGCTCGGCCTTTTTTATAAGATTATACTAAAAATCCCCCTCTTGAGTACTCAAGAGGGGGATTTTGAAAAGGTATATTTTGGATTATGCCTTAGTAGGAGGCAGTTCATCTAGCTCCAAAACGTCATCGTTACCATCATCTTCGGATGAAGTATCGGTGTTGGTTTCTACTACATCTTCTACGATCTCTGTCACATTTTCCTTAATATCGTCAGTTGCATCAGTTATGTCGTTCACAGCATCTGTCGCTTTAGAAGTAATATCCTCGACTACTTCCTTACCTTTTTCAGTATAAGGCTCTAGTTTTTCAGCTACATCTTCGATAGTTTCAGTTACAGTATCCTTTATGCTGCCTAGTGCACCAAAAGCTTTGCCCATGAATCCTTTACCTTCTTTTCCTTCCTCTATCTTGTCTTCAACCAATTCTATGGCAGCTTCCGCTTTTTCCTCTATGGTTTCACGGATATTGACCACAGTATCCATTACCTTTTCTAGGATTACTTTATCTTCTTTGGGAGCATCAGCATCAGCAGTATCTTCAACTATTTCTGCATCTACTGGAGCAGATGAAGAAAAGGCTTCTTTGGCTTCTTCCATCTTTTCTCCTGCCTTAGCAGTCAAATCTTCTATGATTTCTCTTCCTTTTTCAGAATAAGGATCCATCTTTTCATTCACTTCTTCAGTGATGACGACAGCAGCAGCTTTGGCGGCGATGTAAGTATCTTCTACTTTTTCCTCAATCATTTCCCTTACCTCATCTACGGTATCCATCACTTTCTCAACGAAGTCTTTTTTCTTCTTCTTTCCCTTGTTTTTGGATTCGTTGATTTCTTCTGCGGCTGCGGCAAGCTTTTCTTTTGTAGTATCATCCAAATTATCAGTAGTTGTTTTTACCCCTTCCTGAATCTTGGCTTTAGCAGCAGCTTCCTTTTCTTTACGGATTTTATCTAGACGATCTCTTTCCTTCATCTTCTCCATCTTCGTATCCAACTGCTTCTGCGTAGCATACATTTCCTTCAGCTTATCTTCCTTGAATTTCAATCGCTGATTGATCATATTTATCTTAGCCTCACGGATTTGTGCTTCCAGTTGTCCGTCTGTATTCTGTATTCTTTTCTTTTCGTATTCCAGATCTTTCAGATCTCGATCTCTAGAATATTCACTTCGTTTGATAGCCTTGAGTAAGCCCTCATATCTATTATTGAGCCTTCCTAATCCACTTCCATCATTATTGGTAGCTTTCTTACCATATTTCTTTTCCTTTACAGTCTTAAAAGCAATATCTATTCTAGACCAGACTTTATCTCTGAATTCTCTAGTGAATTTAGTATTGTGAAACTTGCGTTGTAGCTCCTTTAATTCATCAAAAACACCAG